>DASRYP010000582.1:0-3768 GCA_035687165.1 Actinoplanes sp.
GAGGCGCTGCGCGACTGGCTCACCTCGGTCGAGCCGGCCGAGATCGCCGAGCGGCTCCGGGCCCGGGACTGGCCGTCCGCCCGCCCGGAACCGGTCAGCCCGCTGGCCCAGCTCGACTTCGCCGCCGGCCTCGGCCCCGACGACCAGCTCCGCGTCCGCGAGGGCCTGCGTTGGCAGCTCACCGAGGACGGCCCCGACCACGTGGTGCTGCGCCTGGTCGGCCGGACGATGCGGTTCCCGGCCACCTGCGCCTCGTCGCTGCGGATCGCGCTCGGCGGCGAGCTGGTGCGGGTCGGCGACCTGCCCCTCGAGGACGACGCGGACCGTCTCGTGCTGGCCCGCCGCCTGCTCAACGAGGCGCTGGTGGTCCCCAGCTAGACCGTGCGCAGGGCGGCCACGATGACGCCGGCCGTGACCAGGCCGGTGATCAGCACGGTCGCGACCGTCGTGGCGTCCAGGCCGGCGCCGCGGCGGTCGGCGACCCGTTTCGCGGCCACCACCGCCAGCACCGGGCAGGCCAGCAGGGCCAGCAGTGCCACCACGGGCAGCGCGTCCTGCCAGGTGCCGTCCGTCGTGCCGCCGCCGGTCTCGCGCAGCACCTGGTTGAGGATCGCGCCGGCGACACCGCCCAGGAAGCCGAAGACCACGAAGAGGATCTTCACGCCGCCGGTGATCGGGCGGGCCGGCGCGGTGAACTTCACCTTCGACGCCACCTCGTCGAGGTAGTCCTCCGCGTCGCGGTCGCCGCGCTGGTGGGGGATCGAGGCGGCCGGTGGCATCCGGCCGAAGCGCTCGGCGACCGGTCCCACCTTGTGCACGTATTCCGACCAGAGCCCGGCCGCGCGCGCGTCGACCTCCTCGACCGTGCGCTGTGCCGCCACGACGTCCTGCTTGGCCTCCTCGACCGCCGCGTCGGCGTTGCGCACCGCCTCGTCGGCCGCGGCGACCCGGCTGTCGTGCCAGAGCATCGCCTCGGCCCGCAGACCCGCCGCCTCCTCGTCCAGGGTGGTGAGCCGGCGCAGCACGCTCCGGTAGTCGGCGATCTCGAAGTCGGCCGGCTGCAAACCGCCGCTCCCCGTCATGGGTGAACTCCGTACGGGATGATCACTTCGGCGCCCCGATGCACCGAACGGTCGAAGTGCAACGCCCGGTGGGCACGCGGGTACCACGCGGGGGCGCCGGTGCCCGGATAGAACGGCGAGAGCTCGCTGCCGTGCACGTCGAGCGCCACCCAGGCGCCGATCGGGTCGGTGCGCGACGCCGGGCCGCCCAACGCCTCGCGCAGCAGCGCCGCGCCCCGCCACCAGCCCAGCACGTGGATGCGTCGCTCCGGGCCCTGCCGCAGGATCGTGCGCAGCTGGTCGGCCGCGCTCTTGCCGCCGGGCAGGGCGTCGGCGGCATAGACGAGAACGAAGTGCGGCCGGTCGGCGGGCCACGACGCCTCGGCCTCGGCCGCCGCGTCCTCCAGCACCCAGTCGGCGTTGTCGTGCTCGTACCAGCCGCAGTCGGGCAGTTCGGCGCAGAGCGCGGCGGCGGCGGGCCGGGCGTCCTGGTCGAGGCAGAGGATCGAGAAGCGGGCGCCTTCGGGCGGGAATTGCGCGGCGAGCGAGAGCGCGGCCGTGGCCAGCACGGCGCAGGCCTCGTCGGTCCGGGTGCCGAGCACGGCCAGGTTGCGGCCGGGAGCGCGGCGCAGCACCGTACGGGCCGAGCGGGCCTCCACGTCGATCGTCTCGCCGAGCAGCATCACCGGCGCCGGGCTCGCCTCGACCGGGGTCAGCCGCCGGAAGTCGGGGCTGTCCGCCAGCCGCGGGACGACGTCGCCGTCGAACAGGCGCGGCGGGTCGTCCGGTTGCCGCCGCCACAGCCGGTGCTGCAGCGCGTTCCACCGTTCGCGGTCGCCGGCGGCTGGAACCCGGACGACCTGGTTGGCCTCGGACGCGCCCGAGTCGGCGTTGACCACGGCGTGATAGCGGGGCAGCGACTCGGCGGCCGTGTTCTGCTCGGCCAGCACCCGGCGGGCCCGGGGCAGCGCGATCCGCAGCGAGAACTGCGCGACCAGCGCCGGACGCCCCCACAGCGCCTCGATGCCCGACACGTCCTGGCTGGCCAGGATCAGGTGGATGCCCTGCGAACGGCCACGCCGGGCCAGGTCCTCGAGCAGATCGACGGCCTCCTTCTCGACGGCGTCGCGGCCCGAGAGCAGCACCTGGAACTCGTCGATCACGGCGACGATCCGCGGCCACGAGCCTTCCGGGTCCTCGGCCCGCAGCTCGGCGAAGTTCGTGACCTCGTACCGCTTGGCCGCGTCGGCCCGCCGCCGCAGTTCCTCGCCGAGGAAGCGCAGCAGCGCGAGCCCGAACTCCCGGTCGGTGTTGACGTTGACCCCGACCAGCCGTACGTGCGGCAGCCACGTCTGGTCGCGCCGGCCCGGCGCGAACCGGGCGAACGAGACACCCTCCTTGAAGTCGAGCAGGTAGAACGCCAGCTCGGCGGGGGAGTAGCGGGCGGCCAGCGCGCCCATCCACGCGTAGATCAGGTTGGTCTTGCCGGTGCCCGACGGCCCGGCGATGAGCGCGTGGGGTGGATAGTCCGCGAGCGTCACGGCCACGGGCACACCCAGCGGGCTGTCCCCGAGCGGCGCGGTCAGCCCGGTGGCCGAGCTCTCCTGCCACTCCACCTGCGGCAACAGGCTGTCCAGGGCCACCGGGGCGGGCCCGGCGGCGACGGCCTCGGCGATCCGGCGACAGGTCGCGGCCACCACCGCCTGCGGCGGACCCCCGTCAAGTCGTACGGGGAGAGCCCCCGCGCTGCTGATGCGCGCCCGGTCGTCCCCGGCCGCGGTGATGAACTCGATGCCCTCGCCGGCCGGCACCGGCAGGCCCTGGATCACCAGGTGCACGCCGCAGGCCGCGCCCGTGCGCAGCAGCCGGTGCAGGTGGGACTGCTCGGCGCGGCTCAGCTCACCGGCACCCAGCAGCACGGCGATCCGCCACGGCTCGGGCCGCCGGTGGGTCGCCGCGTACAGCTCGCGCAGCGACGTGTACTCACCGGCCAGCACGGTCTCGTTGATCCGGCGTACCTGATCGGTCAGGTCGTCGAGCAGCGAGCCCAGCCCGCCCGGTCCGACGAAGGTGAGCACGTTGGCCGGTGCCAGCGGCGCGAACCGGGCCAGTCCACCACCGAGGTGGTCCGGGTCGTACCCGATGATCTGCACCAGACCCGGCGGCGCCGTCCCGAGCGCTCGCAGCAGCAGACCAGCCACTACCTCGTCGCCGAGCGCCCGGTCGCCGCGCACCACCACGTGACCACGGTCGAGGAGCGGAACCAGCGCCGGCACCTCCTCGGGGTGCGGCAGCAACAGTCGTCCCACCCGCAGCTCGGCGGCCCGGTCGAGCGGGGTCGCCTGCCAGTCGTCCCACGGGTCGCCGGCGGAACCCGGAGCGGCCCGGTCGGCGGCGGCCGCGGCGGCCTCCGCGTACGCGGCCAGATCGTCGTCGTGCTGCTGGTCGATCTCGGCCAACCGGCCGTCCCGGGCCCTGGCGATCTTGTGGCGCCGGGCCTCGGCGGCTTCGACCACCCGGCGGCGGCGGTCGACCGCACGGCTGTACTCGGCGCGCGCCGCAGCCAGGGCGTTCGCCGCCAGACCGAGGGCGTGCGACAGCCCCGCCCGGACACCGATCACCTGCTGCGCGGTCGACTCAGCCATTGGTCAGCACGCTCTCGTCCCTCGTCGGCTCTTCGTCGGGCCTCATCCGCGGTCGGGGGCCT
>DASRYP010000583.1:0-2040 GCA_035687165.1 Actinoplanes sp.
CGAAGCCCAGGCCGCCCCGAGTGCCGCGGCGGCGGTGGCCGAGTGAGCCGTTCACCACGGCGGGTTGAGGTCGAGAAGCTGGTCGCCGCCTACCGGGCCGACCTGCTCGCCGCCGGCATGTTCGCGCGGAATCCGGTGACCTCCCCGGCGCGGTCGTTCCTGTCCCGGATCGGTGTCGAGGGCTGGGCGAGGCTGTCGCTGGCCGAGCAGTGCGCGACCCCGCTGAAGGACCGCCGGGTGGTGGGGTGGCTGATGGTGACTGGCCGGTGTCGGCCCAGCCCGGACTACCTGGTGCTCGGGCGGCCCTACCTCGGCGAGGTCGCTGCCCGCCATCACCGCGGGTTTCGCGCTCAGTTCGCCGCGACAGCCGCGGAACTTGGTTTCGACCAGCGCTCGACCCTGTTGCAATGGTCGGCGACGATCAAGGTTGCGACGTTGGTCGGGGTGGCGCCGGATCGGCTGACCAAGGCCGATCTGGACACCGGACGCGAACAGCTGTCCGCGGCGATCCGTCGGCATCGGCCCGACGCGCACGGGGTCCGTGCGTTGACCACCGCGTTGTTCGGCGCCGAGGCCACCTTGTTCCATGCGGGTGTGATCGACGCACCGCCGCGCAAGACCCATCCGGACAAGTCCGCGGCCCGCGCCGCCGCATGGGCCGCCGTGGCGCCCCGGCTGGCCGCGACCCTGCTCGGCTATATCGAGCAGATGCGGCTGTCGCTGCGGGCCGCGACGATCGTCAGCCTCGAAGGGGCGTTGCGCGAGTTCGCCGGGTGGCTTGTCCGCGAGGCGCCCGAGGTGAGCGCGGTCGCGCTGCTGCGCCGAAGCCACATCGAGAACTACAAGCTGCATCTGGCCGGGCGGGACTCCGCGCGGGGCGGGCGGCTGTCCAAGACCGCGCTGGCTGAGCACATCGGCGTCCTGCGGACCTGTTTCGAGCGGCTCACCGAATGGGCCGGTGACGACGTCCCCGCCGCCGTGCTGGTCTTCGCCGGTGACCTTCCTCGGCGCGACGACCCATTGCCGCGTTTCCTCGACGACGGGGCGGCGGCGAAGCTGCTGCAAGCCACCCGCGCCCACCCCGACCCGTTCACCCGCCTCGCGGTGGAGTTCCTGGCCCGCACCGGGCTGCGCAAGGGCGAGTTCTGCGATCTGACCATCGACTCCGTGGTGCAGATCGGCTCGGCCTACTGGCTGCACGTGCCGGTCGGCAAGCTGCGCACCGACCGATACATCCCGCTGCACCCCCAGCTCAAGGACCTGCTCGACGACTGGGTCGCCCATCGGCCCACCGGTCTGCGCGAGCCCTACCTGTTCATCGAACGCGGACGACGAATCACCACCGCACGGGTCGACCGGGCCCTGGCCAACGTGGCCCGCGCGGCCGGTATCGGCCACGTCACCCCTCATCAACTCAGGCACACCCTGGCCACCCAAGCCATCAACCGGGGCATGTCGCTCGAGGCGATCGCCGCCCTTCTGGGCCATCGCTCGATGCGGATGACCATGGTTTACGCCCGCATCGCCGATCGCACCGTCGCCGAGGAGTACTTCGCCGTCAGCGAGAAGGTCGAGGCGCTCTACGACGCACCGAAAGAACTGCCCGCCGACGCCGAAGGCTCCGAGATGCGCCGGCTGCGCGCCGAGATGCACCGCCGCATGCTCGGCAACGGCTACTGCGCCCGACCAGTCGGGCTGGACTGCCACTTCGAGTCGATCTGCGAGTCCTGCACCTTCTTCCAGACCACCATCGAGTTCCGCCCCACCCTGAAGGCTCAACGCGACGACGCCGTCGACAAAGGACAACTCGGCCGCCAGAAGGTCTTCGACGGACTGCTCGCCCGACTCGACCAGAACGCATCCTGACATGATCCACTTGACAAGATCACCCACATAATGCCCGAGCAGCTGCATCAGCGCTTGCAGGGACACCCCGGCGTTGACCAAAGCGGTGGCGTAGGTGTGCCGCAGCGCATGTGGAGTGATCTTGCCGAGGCTGGCGTCTTCGGCGGTGCGGGCCAGCTGTTCGCGCAGCGCCTG
>DASRYP010000584.1:0-3716 GCA_035687165.1 Actinoplanes sp.
ACCGCGCTCGGCGACCCGATCGAAGCGCACGCACTGCAGGCCACCTACGGCCGGGACCGCGCCCGCCCGGTGCTGCTGGGATCGATCAAGGCGAACATCGGCCACGCGCTCGGCGCAGCCGGCGTGGCCGGGGTCATCAAGACCGTGCTGGCGCTGCGGGCCGGGGTGGTACCGCCGACCCTGCACGCCGAGCGGCCGACCCGGCACGTCGACTGGTCCGCGGGCGGCCTGGAGCTGGTCACCGAGCCGACCGCCTGGCCCGCCGCGCCGGGCCGCCCGCGCCGGGCAGGCGTGTCGTCGTTCGGCATGAGCGGCACCAACGCCCACGTCGTCCTGGAGCAGGCGCCGCTTCGGCCGGACCCGGACCCGGAGCCGGACTCGGAGCCGGCGCCGCCGGCCCACCTGGTGCTGCCGCTGTCGGCGGCGAGCGAGCCGGCCCTCGCCGCCCAGGCCGCCCGGCTGGCCGACGCCCTGGACGGCGGCGCGGCGCCGCTGGACGTGGCGTTCACCCTGGCAACCACCCGCGCCCACCTGGAGTACCGCGCGGTGGTCAGCGGCGACGACCCGGCCGCGGCACTGCGCGAGCTGGCGGCCGGGGCGGTGCCGTCGTCGGCCGTCGTCGGTCCGGCCGTCGACGGCCGGGTCGCGTTCCTCTTCGCCGGGCAGGGCACCCAACGTCTCGGCATGGGCCGGGACCTGTACGCGGCCTTCCCGGTCTTCGCCGCCGCCTTCGACGAGGCGTGCGCGGCGTTCGACGGGCACGTCCAGCTGCCGCTGGCCGACGTCGTGTTCGGCGGTGACGCCGGGCTGCTCGACCGCACCGAGTTCACCCAGCCCGCGCTCTTCGCCCTCGAGGTGGCGCTGTTCCGGCTGCTGGAGAGCTGGGGCGTCGTACCCGACCTGCTGCTCGGGCACTCGGTCGGTGAGCTGGCCGCCGCGCACGTCAGCGGCGTGCTGTCGCTGGCCGACGCCGGCCGGCTGGTCGGCGCGCGGGGCCGGTTGATGCAGGCGCTGGCCGACGGCGGGGCGATGACCTCGGTCGGCGCGGCCGAGGAGGTGGTACGGGAGTGGCTCACCGGCGCGGTCGGCGTCGCGGCGGTCAACGGTCCCGAGGCGACCGTGGTCTCCGGCGCCGCCGAGGCGGTCGAGCGGGTCGAGCGGATCGCCGCCGGGCACGGCGTACGGACCCGGCGGCTGCGCGTGGACCGGGCGTTCCATTCGCCGCTGGTAGACGCCGTGCTGGACGAATTCCGCGCGGTGGCAGGGACCGTTCGGTTCGCCGCGCCGCGCATCCCGATCGTCGCCAACCTGACCGGCGCGGTCGAGACCGAGCTGGACGCCGACTACTGGGTGCGGCACATCCGGCAGGCGGTCCGGTTCGGCGCCGGCGTGCGGACCCTGCTCGACCATGGCGTGCGCACCTTCGTCGAGCTCGGCCCGGACGGCGTGCTGTCCGCGCTCGCGGCCGGCACCACGGCGGCCGAGGAAGTCGTCTTCGCGCCCACTCAGCGGCGCACCGGCGGCGGCGTGGACACCGTCCTGGCGGCCCTCGGTCAGGTCCAGGTGAGCGCGGGACGGGTCGACTGGGACCGTTACTTCGCCGGCACCGGCGCCCGCCACGTCGACCTGCCCACCTACGCCTTCCAGCGGGAGCGCTTCTGGCCCACCCCGCGCGGTACGCGGCCGGCCGGGCCGCGCCGCGCGCTACCCGAGCCGCCCGTACCGGTGCCGGCCGGCGACCTGCTCGACCTGGTACGCGCACAGACCGCGGCCGTGCTCGGGCTCGGCTCGCCGGGCGAGGTGCGGGCCGGCAAGCCGTTCCGGGACCTGGGCATCGACTCGATCACCGCGGTCGACCTGCGGAACCGGCTCAGCGCCCGGTTGCGCCGCCCGCTGCCCGCGACCCTGGTCTTCGACCACCCGACCCCGCGGGCGCTGGCCGCCTTCGTGTCGGCCGCACCCGGCGGCGAGGACGGCGCCGTGCCCCGGGCGGCGGCGACCGATGACGACGCTGTCGTCATCGTCGGCCTCGACTGCCGTTATCCGGGCGGCGTACGCTCCGGCGACGACCTCTGGAACCTGGTCGTCGCGGGCGACGACGCGGTGTCGTCCTTCCCCGACGACCGCGGCTGGGACCTCGGCTCGCTCTACGACCCCCAGCCCGGCGTGCCCGGCCGCTGCTACACCGACCAGGGCGGGTTCCTCGACGACGTGGCCCAGTTCGACGCCGCGTTGTTCGGCATCTCGCCTCGCGAGGCGCTCGCTATGGATCCGCAGCAGCGGCTGCTGCTGGAGACCACGTGGGGCGCGCTGGAACACGCCGGCATCGACCCGATGTCGGTGCGCGGGCGCGGCGTTGGCACCTATGTCGGCATCAGCGTCCAGGACTACGTGAACCTCGCCGCGGCCTCGGCCGACGACCTCGGCGGCTACGTCGGCACGGGCAACGCCGGCAGCGTCGTCTCCGGCCGGATCGCCTACGTCTTCGGCTTCGAGGGCCCGGCGGTCACCGTCGACACGGCCTGCTCCTCGTCGCTCGTGGCGCTGCACCTGGCCGCTGGGGCGCTGCGGGCGAGAGAGTGCGACCTCGCGCTGGCCGGCGGGGCGACGGTGATGTCGACGCCGGGTGCGTTCGTCGAGTTCTCCCGCCAGCGCGGCCTGTCGCCGGACGGCCGCTGCAAGGCATTCTCCGACGACGCGGACGGCACCGGCTGGGCGGAGGGCGTCGGACTGCTCGTGCTCGAACGCCGATCCGACGCCGAGCGGCACGGCCACCGGGTGCTCGCCGTCGTGGCCGGCAGCGCGGTCAACCAGGACGGCGCCTCGAACGGTCTGACCGCGCCGAACGGCCCCAGCCAGCAGCGGGTGATCCGGGCCGCGCTGGCCAACGCGGGCCTCGCCCCGGCTGACGTCACGGCGGTCGAGGCGCACGGCACCGGCACCCGGCTCGGCGACCCGATCGAGGCGCAGGCGCTGCTGGCCACCTATGGCGCGGTCGAGCGCGCGGAGCCGCTCTGGCTCGGCTCGCTCAAGTCGAACATCGGTCACTCCCAGGCCGCGGCCGGCGTGGGCGGGGTGATCAAGATGGTGCTGGCGATGCGCCACGGTATCCTGCCGAAGACCCTGCACCTGGGTAGCCCGTCGGCCCAGGTCGACTGGAGCGCCGGCGACGTCCGGCTGCTGACCGAGAACCGGGAGTGGACCGGCCCGCGCCGGGCCGGCGTGTCGTCGTTCGGCATGAGTGGCACCAACGCCCACGTCATCCTGGCCGCGCCGCCCGAGACCCGGCCCGAACCGCGGGCGGTCGAGCCGGCGCCGGCGGTGCTGCCGGTCATGGTGGCGGCGGCCGACCCGGCGGCCCGGTCCGCCCAGGCACTCCGCCTGCGCGACGCCGTCACCGAGGACGTGCCACTGCGCGACCTCGCGTTCTCGTCCTTCACCACCCGGGCCGCGCTCGACCACCGGGCGGTGGTGGTCGCCGAGCGGCCGGAGGACCTGCGCGAGGCGCTGTCGGCGCTCGGCGAGGGACGCCCCTCGGCCCGGGTCCACACCGGCGTCGCGACCGAGGCCACGACCGCGTTTTTGTTCACGGGTCAGGGTTCGCAGTATGCGGGGATGGGTGGTGGTTTGGATTTTCCGGTGTTTCGGCGGGCGTATGCCGAGGTGGCGGGTTTGTTGGAGTTGGGTGGTGATGTTGCGGATACGGAGTTTGGTCA
>DASRYP010000585.1:0-2302 GCA_035687165.1 Actinoplanes sp.
TGACCAAACTCCGTATCCGCAACATCACCACCCAACTCCAACAAACCCGCCACCTCGGCATACGCCCGCCGAAACACCGGAAAATCCAAACCACCACCCATCCCCGCATACTGCGAACCCTGACCCGTGAACAAAAACGCGACCCGAGCATCCACCGCCCGGCCGGTCTCCGCATGCCCGGCAACAATCGCCTTCAGACCCGCAGCAAGCTCACCGGCATCATTCGCGACAACGACGGCCCGATGGCCGAGCGCGGCACGGGTGACGGCGGCCGAGAACGCGAGATCCGGCAGGGCCGTGCCGGACGGAATGTCGAGCAGCTTCGCGGCCTGGGCAGCGAGTGCGTCCCGCGTATGCCCCGACACCACAACCGGCACCGGACCACCCGCCGCCGCAGGCCCCACAGCCGTCCCGGCCCCGGCATCCGACGCAGCCTCGAGGACGACGTGGGCATTAGTACCGCTGACCCCGAACGCCGACACCGCCGCCCGCCGCGGACGGTCCAGTTCCGGCCACAGCTCGGCCTCGCGCAACAACGAGACCGCCCCCGAGGACCAATCGACATACGGCGACGGCGCATCCACATGCAACGTCCGCGGCATAACCCCGTAGCGCATCGCCATCACCATCTTGATGACCCCACCCACACCCGCCGCAGCCTGCGCATGCCCGATGTTCGACTTCAACGAACCGAGCCAAAGAGTCCGACCCCCGACCCGACCCCGCCCATAACTCGCCAGCAACGCATCAGCCTCGATCGGATCACCCAAACGAGTACCCGTACCATGCGCCTCAACAACATCCACATCCGACGTCGACAACCCCGCGTCAGCCAGCGCCGCCCGAATCACCCGCTGCTGCGCCAGCCCATTCGGCGCGGTCAACCCATTCGAAGCCCCATCCGAGTTCACCGCGCTACCACGAACCACCGCGAGCACCCGATGACCAAGCCGCCGGGCGTCGGAGAGGCGCTCGACGAGCAGCATGCCCATGCCCTCGGCCCAGCTGGTGCCGTCAGCCACGGCCGAGAACGGCTTGCAACGGCCGTCCGGCGCGAGCCCGCGCTGCCGGGAGAACTCGACGAACGGCAGCGGGGTGGCCATCACCGAGACGCCGCCGACCAGGGCCGCGTCGCACTCGTCGCGGCGCAGCGCCTGCCCGGCCAGGTGCAGGGCGACCAGCGACGACGAGCACGCCGTGTCGACCGTGAGGGTCGGGCCCTCGAGGCCGAGCGTGTAAGCGACCCGGCCGGAGGCGACGCTGCTCATGCTGCCGCTGCCGATGTGGCCCTCGAAGCCGGCCGGCGGGTTGGTCCAGAGCCGGGAGCCGTAGTCCTCGTAGATCGAGCCGACGAAGACCCCGGTACGGGTGCCGCGCAGGCTCGCCGGGTCGATGCCGGCCCGTTCGATCGCCTCCCACGCGCCGAGCAGCAACAGCCGGTGCTGCGGGTCGATGGCGAGAGCCTCGCGCGGGCTGATGCCGAAGAACTCCGGGTCGAAGTCGGCCGCGTCGTGCAGGAAGCCGCCGTGCCGCACGTAGCTGGTGCCCGGGTGGTCGGGGTCGGGGTCGTAGAGCGCGTTCAGGCCCCACCCGCGGTCGGTCGGGAAGCCGGTGATCGCGTCGCGACCGTCGGCGACCAGCTCCCACAGCTGTTCCGGGTTGCGCACCCCACCCGGAAAGCGGCAGCTCATGCCGACCACGGCCAGCGGCTCGCGGTGTCGCGACTCCAGCTCGTGCACCCGCTGCCGGGCCTGCTGGAGCTCGGCCAGCGTGCGCTTCAGGTAGTCGAGGACTTTCCGGTCGTCGCTCATTCGCCACCGATTTCCTGGTCGATGAGGGTAAGGACCTCGCTGAGGGTGGCGGCCTCGAGCACGCTGTCGGGCGCCGCAGCGGGTGCCGGCAGGTCAGCGCCGGCACCGCCGACCGCCACCAGCAGCGTGCGCAGGCGGGCCGCAAGGTCGTCGCGGGTGGCGTCGTCCCACTCGGTGCCGAGGACGATCTCCTCGAACCGCCCGAGCTCGGCCACCGGGTCGGTGGCGGTAAGCCGGGAGCGCAGGAACGCGGCCACCGCGGCCGGGGTCGGGTGGTCGAACACCAGCGCGGCGGGCAGCCGCAGCCCGGTCTCGGCGGCGAGCCGGTTGCGCAGCTCGACCGAGGTCAGCGAGTCGAACCCGATGTCGGTGAAGGGCTTGCGGGGGTCGAGGCCGGCCGGGTCGGGCAGGCCGACGACCGCCGCGACGTGGGTGCGCACGAGCCGGTCGACGTCGGCCACGACGCCGGTCCGGCCGGCCGGGTCGGCGCC
>DASRYP010000586.1:0-2449 GCA_035687165.1 Actinoplanes sp.
GGTACGGTATTTCCGACAATGCGAGCTATCGGCTCGTCCAGGGAACAGCAAGATCACAAGGCCGCACTCGTTCTGCAGCAGCCTGTGATCGAAGCCGCCAGACGGTATCTCACTATATCCTGCTACCCGATTGGCCAGTAGATACCAATTCAAGACTCTGATAGGTTGTCGGGTCGTCCCTGCACGAGTCAGGGACTCCCACAGATCCGGACGTGCCGATCTCCGGCATCCGGCTCTTCAGGTCGTAGGGTTCGCTACGAGCGGTACACGCTGTGGACAATGCGCGCCGGGGGCACCGGATACCGACGCAGCAGAACCTTGAAGCGCTGCCACGTCATCTTCCGGTTAGACCGGCGATCTAACCACCGACGCCAGGCGTGGGTGGTCTCGTGCACAAAGCGAGTCAGTGACCGCATATTTCCCGTGATCCCGTAGTAGCCGTAGTGGCCTGCCATCTTGCGCACGAGCTGCTTGTGCTGCTCGTGCACAGGAAGATGCCGGTTTCGACGACACCACTCCGAGATCCGTTTGATCGCACGACTCAGGCGAGCGCGCATGGTCTTGCGCTTCACGAGCCAGCGGCCGCTCTTCCAGGACTTGCCCCAGAAGTGCGTGAAGCCGAGCAGATCGAAGCTGCCGCGATCGTCGTCGTCCGACGACGGCCGTCGAAAGTCGAGCAGCCTGGTCTTCGCTGGGTGAAGCGTGAGGCCGTACTTGCCAAATCGCTTCGGCAACACGTCCATCACACGCTGTGCGTCCGCTTGCCGCGCGAAGATCATGACGGCGTCGTCGGCATATCGGATCAGACTGGCCGATCCATCGAGCCGAGGCCGCACCTCTTGCTCGAACCAGACGTCGAGGACTTCGTGCAGATACACGTTCGCGAGCAGTGGCGAGACCACTCCGCCTTGTGGGGTGCCCTCGTCCGGTCGCCTCACGGCGCCGTCTTCAAGCACCCCTGCCTTGAGCCACTTGTCAATGGTTCTGCGAATCACTCCATCTCGTACCCGTTGGTCGAGGATCACGCGCAGGTGGTGATGATCGACGCTGTCGAAGAAGTGGCGGATGTCTACTTCGAGCACCCAGCCACCGCCCATCCGCATCAGCTCGTCCCATACCCTCTGCAAGGCTTGGTGAGCCGTCTTCTTGGGCCGGAACCCATACGAGCAATCCACGAAGTCTTGCTCGTATACTGCCTCCAGCACCATGACCACCGCCCTCTGAAGCACCTTGTCTTCAAAGGTCGGAATCCCGATCGGCCGCGTCGAACCGTCGTCCTTCGGGATATGAACGCGGCGGACCGGCGGCGCGAAATAGCTTCCCGACTTGAAGCGATCGAGCAGCGACTGGAGGTTGCCCCCGAGGTTCGCCTCGTATGCTTCCGCCGTTTGACCATCCACCCCGACGGCGCCGTCCTTACGCGTTCGCTGGTAGGCGACGTGGAGAAACTCCGCGTCGATGTGATGGGCCAGCGTTTGGATCACCATCTGCGGTGCCCTTGCTGCCAACTTTGCTATTCGCTGCAGTTTCGTTGAGACGTTATCAAGGCTCGATGTCCTCTTCATCTTTCCCTCCAACGATTCCCACGACCCGGCTCCTTGTTCCCTTCCCTCCATGGGGTCCCTCGGGGTAGTTCCCCCACTTCATCGGTACTATGGGGAGCTCCGACTTCCCGCCGTTCGTAATGCGCCACTTGGTTTCCTACGTGACGCGGTTGCCACCGATGGCTCGATGGTTCGCTCTCTGTGACGCCGAGCCTCGTCCAGAGCCGGGGCTTGATCCGCGGGTTGCCCGTCCCGCATATCACGGTGGAAACGGCGGGACATCCCAGGTTCCTGGGCGTCCCTGTGTGCGTTCGCTGTGCTCTCAGACCCCGGTGGGATTTCCCCCGCTCGCATGACGCGGCTTCGATGCTGCGGCCCAATTGCAGAGACGCGGACCGCTCCCAACGACTAGAATTGTTTCGAGGCTCCATCACACGGCTTTCGCACTCCCTGTGTACGCTTCGCAGCCAGCGTTACCGCTGGACCACGCAACACTCGGTACCGGCTGGTCGCTACACCTTTGCCGGGCAGGTCTGGTTCCTGCTGAGACGCAGTAGAAGTTTCAGCTCATTTTGCTTCCTCTTCCTCCAGGCTTTTCCTGGCGCACCTCTGCCGAATCAAGGCTGCGCAGAGAAAGCCGACGTCGATCGAGAGGTGCAGCACCATGGTCAAGGGACGCGTGAGATCTGAGCAGGTCGAGATGGTCTTCCGGACGCACGGCGGAAAGCGTCGGGGTGCGGGGCGCAAGCCGAAGGGCAAGCATCCGAGCGCGCGCCACGTCGCGCGGCCCGAGCACGACCCTCGGCATCCAGTGCACGTCACGATCCGGATCGTCGGGAACGTCGAGGGGCTGCGCCGCCGCGATACCTACCTGGCGCTCCGCGAGGCGACGATCGTCACCGCGA
>DASRYP010000587.1:0-5431 GCA_035687165.1 Actinoplanes sp.
GCGCGGAGGATCTGGGCCACGGCGAAACGGCCACGGTACGGGGTGAAGACGACAGGGCTGCGGAAGACGACGTCCTCGTGGAGCAGCGCGATGGCGGCGTCCAGGTCGCGGGCTTCGATCGCTGCTCGGAACGGGTGCACGGCATCCCCTATGCTCAACGAATTGGTTGGGTGCGCTTCACGCTAACTCCGCGAACTTGGTGGGGCCTACCTCACCCTGATGGCCGGGCGGATGTACGAGCAAGCCACCATTCGCTGGGCTGAAAACGTGCTCGCGGCGCTCGCCCGCCGGACCACCGGGGCCGGGCCGGAAGCCGGGTGATCGGCTTTCGCCCGACGGCGCTGCCCGCGGCAGCGTGCGGCCGACCGTTGCTTTCGCGGACTCGAGCCCGCGTACCCACAAGAAAGCCGCCGCTGTCCCTCCTGGCGGAAGAACGGCGGCGGCCCAAAGTGGGTCAGGCGGACTTCTCTTCGCGCTCGCGACGACGACGGCCGACGAACTCGCGCGGGACGATCGTCGGGTTCACGTTTTCGAGCACGACCTCTCGGTTGATGACCACGCGGGCGGCGTCGGGGTTGCTGGGCACCTCGTACATCACGGAGAGCAGAACCTCTTCCATGATCGCGCGGAGACCGCGGGCTCCCGTGCCTCGCAGCATGGCCTGGTCGGCGATCGCTTCGAGCGCGCCGAAATCGAACTCGAGCTCGACACCGTCCAGCTCGAAGAGGCGCTGATATTGCTTCACGTAAGCGTTGCGAGGCTCGGTCAAGATCTTGATGAGCGCCTCACGGTCGAGGTTGCGGACCGTGGTGATGACCGGCAGGCGACCGATGAACTCGGGGATCAGCCCGAATTTGAGCATGTCTTCCGGCATGACCCGGCCGAAGATGTCATCGGTGTTCCGCTCGGAGATCGAGCGCAGGTGAGCGCCGAAACCGACGCCGCCGTGGCCCACGCGGGACTCGATGATGCGGTCCAGGCCGGCGAAGGCGCCACCGACGATGAACAGCACGTTGGTGGTGTCGATCTGGATGAACTCCTGGTGGGGATGCTTACGGCCGCCCTGGGGCGGAACGTTCGCCACCGTGCCCTCAAGGATCTTGAGGAGGGCCTGCTGGACGCCCTCACCGGAGACGTCGCGGGTGATCGACGGGTTCTCGCTCTTGCGAGCGATCTTGTCGACCTCGTCGATGTAGATGATGCCCTGCTCGGCGCGCTTCACGTCGTAGTCGGCGGCCTGGATGAGCTTGAGCAGGATGTTTTCCACATCCTCGCCCACATAGCCGGCCTCGGTGAGCGCCGTGGCGTCCGCGATGGCGAACGGCACGTTGAGCATGCGGGCCAGGGTCTGCGCCAAGTGCGTCTTGCCGCAGCCGGTGGGGCCGATGAGCATGATGTTGGACTTGGCCACCTCGACGTCGCTGCCCCCGCCGGGAGCGCCGCTGGACTCGGCCTGGATCCGCTTGTAGTGGTTGTAGACGGCGACCGAGAGCGCCTTCTTAGCCTGTTCCTGACCCACCACGTACTGGTCCAGGAACGAGCAGATCTCCATCGGCTTGGGAAGCTCCTCCCACTTCACCTCGCCGGTCTCGGCCAGCTCTTCCTCGATGATCTCGTTGCAGAGGTCAATGCACTCGTCGCAGATATAGACGCCAGGGCCCGCGATGAGCTTTTTGACCTGCTTCTGAGACTTCCCACAGAAGGAGCACTTCAGTAGGTCGCCGCCGTCGCCGATCCGTGCCACCTACGTTCTCCTTGAGCTCATCGGCCGGCTCACGCCGGCCCCTGATCCGAGGACTGATTGCCTCGTTGCCATCTCATCGTCTGCCGTAGCGCGTATCTGAGGCTGCATGCTCGACGTTACTCGCAAAGGGGCCGTTCTCCGACCCCCAAAACGGGCGTGTCAGGGGTCAGCCGGTCTAACTTGACCGGGCCGACCCCCGACATGATGCCTCAGCTGCCGGCGCCGACCGACTGCAGGCTCTTCTTACGCGACGCCAGGACGACGTCGACCATGCCGTACTCCTTGGCCTCCTCGGCCGTCATGATCTTGTCGCGGTCGACGTCCTTGCGGACCTGCTCGGGCGAACGACCGGTGTGCCGCGAGATCATCTCCTCCATCTGGGACCGCATGCGCAGGATCTCCCGCGCCTGGATCTCGATGTCGGACCCCTGGCCGTAGCCGCCCTCAGTGGCCGGCTGGTGGATCAGCACCCGGGAGTGCGGCAGCGCCATGCGCTTGCCCGCCGTGCCGCCGGCGAGCAGCACAGCGGCCGCGCTGGCGGCCTGCCCGAGGCAGACCGTCGAGATGTCGGGGCGCACATACTGCATCGTGTCGTAGATCGCCGTCATGGCGGTGAAGGAACCGCCGGGCGAGTTGATGTACATCAGGATGTCGCGGTCAGGGTCGGAGCTCTCCAGCGTCAGCAACTGGGCCATCACGTCGTTGGCCGACGCGTCGTCCACCTGCACACCGAGGAAGATGATCCGGTCCTCGAACATCTTGTTGTACGGGTTCGTCTCCTTCATCATCCCGTTCGAGGAACGCTCGACGAAAGAAGGCAGCACGTAGCGGTTGTGCACCGGCGCGAACCCGGGAGGCATGGTCAGGTCAGTCATTGGTTCAGCTCCTCAGTTCAGCGTTCCGGCGCCCTCGGGAACCTGGGTGGCCCCGGTGATCACCTTGTCGATGAAGCCATAGTCCTTGGCCTCGTCCGCCGTGAACCAACGGTCCCGGTCGGAATCGCGCTCGATCTGCTCCTGGGTCTGGCCCGTGTGGAAGGCGACCCGCTCCTGGAACATGCGCTTGGTGTAGAGCATCTGCTCGGCCTGGATGGCGATGTCGGCGGCCGTGCCGCCCATGCCGCCCGAGGGCTGGTGCATCATGATCCGCGCGTGCGGCAGCGAGTAGCGCTTGCCGGGGGCGCCGGCGCAGAGCAGCAGCTGCCCCATCGACGCGGCCATGCCCATCGCCACGGTCGAAACGTCGTTGTCGATGAACTGCATCGTGTCGTAAATCGCCATGCCCGAGTAGACGGAGCCACCGGGTGAGTTGATCCACAGGTTGATGTCGCGCTCGGGGTCCTCGGCGGAAAGCAACAGCAGCTGCGCGCAGATGCGGTTGGCCACCGAGTCGGAAACCTCGCTGCCGAGGAAGATGATCCGCTCACGCAGCAGGCGGTTGTAGACCGAGTCGTCGAGGTTGCCACTGAGGGAGTCACCGCGGAGCAAGGGGCTCGCGGCGAGATGAAGATCAGTCATGGCAGCCTTTCACAGCTGACTGTGTCGGCCAGATCGCGGCCGGCAGGATGTCCGTCGTACGACCAACCTAACCGGTCGCATGCGCATCAGCTTCCCGCTCGGGCAGGTGTTCGCTGACAGCGCACGCGCACGACCCAACAGAAGACCGCGATCGCCCCGTCGGCGTCGAAGGGGCGATCGCGGTCTAGTAGGCATCGCGGTCCAGCAAGCTCAGTGGTTGTGACCGGCGTGCTCGTCCTCGCTGGCGGCGCGGAGGTCGTCGAGGGTCAGGACGGCGCCTTCGCTGTCCTTCATCTCGACCTGCTCCATGACCGAGGCGAGCGCCTTGCCCCGGCGCACGTCGCCGAAGACCGCGGGGGCCGCGCCGGACTGCACCAGCTGGTCGTAGTACTGCTGGGGCTGCAGCTGAGCGCGCTGCGCCCGGTGCACGATCTCGTGGCCGAACTCGTCGTCGGAGACCTGAACGTCCTCGGCGTCGGCGATCGTGTCGAGCAGAAGCTGGATGCGGACGCCCTCCTGAGCGGCCTCGGTCAGCTCCTGGTCGATCTGCTCCTCGGTCTTGTCCTCCGAGGTCAGGTAGTCCTGCAGGGTCGCGCCGATCCGCTCGAGCTGGTCGGTCATCGCCTGCTTGCGGCCCTCGACCTCGTCCTTGACGACACCCTCAGGAGCGGGAATGTCGGCGGACTCGACGAGCTGCTTGAGCGCCTCGTCACGGGCGGCGTAGATCTGCTCGACCTTCTTGACCTTGGTCAGCCGCTCCCGCAGATCACCGCGAAGCTCCTCGAGCGTGTCGAACTCGCTCGCCATCTGGGCGAAGTCGTCGTCGATCTCGGGAAGCTGCTTGTCCTTGACGCTGCGGACCTGCACCTCGACCTCGGCGTCACGGCCGGCGAAGTCGCCGCCCACGAGCTGAGTGGTGAAGTTGGCGTCGGCGCCGGCGACCAGGCCCACGAGAACCTCGTCGAGGCCCGGGAGCAGTTGCTTGCTGCCGACCTCGTGCGAGATGTTGGTAGCCGAGCCGCCCGGCACCTCCTCGCCGTCGACGGTCGCCTTCAGGTCGAGCTGCACGTAATCGCCCTCGGCGGCCGGCCGCTCGACGGTCTTCAGCGTGGCGAAGCGCTCACGCAAGCCGTTGATCTGCTCGTCGATCTCGTTGTCGCCGATCTCGACCGCCGGAACCGTGACGGAGATCGTCGACAGGTCGGGAACGGTGATCTCGGGACGGACGTCGACCTCAGCCGTGAACCTCAGAGGCTCGTTGTCGGCGAACTCGGTGATCTCGACCTCGGGGCGACCCAGCGTCTTGACGTCGTGCTCACGCACGGCCGCCAGGATCTGCTGCGGGATCGCCTCTTGCACGGCCTCGTTGAGGACCGCGCCACGGCCGACCCGCTGGTCGATCACCGCGGTCGGGATCTTGCCGCGACGGAAGCCCGGCACCTGTACCTGCGCGCCGATCTCCCGGTACGCCTTCTGCAGGCTCGGCTTGAGCTCGTCGAACGGCACCTCGATGGCGAGCTTCACCCGAGTCGGGCTCAGAGTCTCGACGGTGCTCTTCACAGGCGTACTCCTTGTTGCTGCCGATAGTTGTCGTCAGTCGGGGTGGCGGGATTTGAACCCACGGCCCCTCGCTCCCAAAGCGAGTGCGCTACCAAGCTGCGCCACACCCCGTGGCGACGGCCAGTGTATGCGGTCCACTTCCACGCGCGTGCGCTGGAGTCACCTGGTGGGGAATCCGGTTCGCGCGGACGGGAGATGATTCAGTAAGCTGTCCGAGCATCCCCCGTTCTGAACGGGGGCGTGCGGGCGTAGCTCAATGGTAGAGCCTCAGTCTTCCAAACTGATTACGCGAGTTCGATTCTCGTCGCCCGCTCGTTGGCCGGGGGCCTGTGTCCGCAGAAGGCGCGGACCGGGCCCCCTCGCCATTCCCGCTTGGGGGCCGAGCCCCCAGACCCCACGTTGCGGTTGGTGACTGGCCGTGGGTGGTGACGGGGGAACCGGGGCTGCGCCCGCAAAACCACCCACCCACCCACCCACCCACCCGCACGCACGCGCCGCGGCGCGACGACGGTTCGGGTGTGACTGCGAAACCTGGTCGCTTTGGGCCTGCGGGAGTGGGCGGAGAGCAAGAAGATTTAGATACTTTTGTACGGGTCGTCGTGTTTGGTGG
>DASRYP010000588.1:0-2239 GCA_035687165.1 Actinoplanes sp.
GCCAGGCCCCGCTGAGCCGTCACGGGCCCGCTCCGGGGCGATGTAGGCCGGGGAGCCGAGCACCAGACCCGTACGCGTGACGTTGGGGTCGCCCGGCACGGTGGCGAGGCCGAAGTCGGTGAGCACGACCCGACCGTCGGCGCCCATCAACACGTTGCCCGGCTTGACGTCGCGGTGGACGACTCCGGCGCGGTGGGCGGCGCGCAGCGCGTTGAGGACGCCCAGGCCGATCTCGGCGGTGCGGCCCGGGCTGAACGGCCCGTCGGCGGCAAGCGTGTCCTGCAGCGACCGGGACGGCACGTACTCCATGACGATCCACGGGTCGGCGTCGGTACGCAGCACGTCGAAAACGCGGACCACGTTGACGTTGTTGAGCCGGGCGATCGCGCGCGCCTCGCGCAGCGAGCGCTCCCGCATCTCCTGCCGTTCGCCCGGGGTCAGACCCGGCGGCGGCACGAGTTCCTTGATAGCGACTTCGCGGTGCAGGACGACATCGGTCGCCCGCCAGACACGACCCATCCCGCCCTGACCGAGCGGCGCGACAAGCCGGTAACGGTCAGCGACAACAAGCGGGGGAGAGGAAGACATCACGGAGAAAATACCCGGTCATGTCGAGCCACAGCGAATCGATCAGCCGAGTGTGGGATTCGTGTCACCTGATCTTCGCCGTTCCGTCGTACGCTCCGTCGATGGATACGGAACCGCTGGTCAGCATCGTTCGCGGCGAACCCACTGATCAAGAGCTTGCGGCCCTGGTCACGGCGCTGGCCGCAGCATTCAGCACGGTTGATGCGCAACCCCCGCCGCCGCCCGTCTCACCCTGGACCCGATCCGCACGCCCGTCAATGGGCCCGCACTCCTGGAAGGCGTCGGCCCTCCCCCGATAGATCACCGTGCGTCACTGTCCACAGAGTCCCCCGGCCCTGGCACCGACCGACTACTCTCATAGACGCTTCCGATTTCGCACAGTGATCGATTTCGTCCGGGGAGTGGCGCAGATGATTCCCGAGGAGGACCGCGGCCCCGCGTGGCTGCGCGACTACGGCACCACAGACTTCGGCGCGATCGAGGCCGACATTCAGGCGATGGAACAGTTCGCCGCGAAACTGGCAGCGAACGTGAAGGACAGTTACGCCCCCCACCTGTCCACGGTGAGCAACTCGATGCTGACGCGGCTGCCCCCTCCGCCCGGCGATTTCGTCGAGCTGTTCTCGTTCCTGACGGCCCACAACGAGGCCCAGGACGTCACCCATCAAAACGTCTACAACTACGCGAACGGCACTCAGGGTTTCGCGAGCGCGGCCGCTGACATCAGCAAGCGCTACAGCGGCTCCGACGCCTTCGCTCAGGCGCAGGTCAGCGACGTCGACAAGGCCTTCGACAAGGCAGGCATCCCCACCTCGTCCTCCGCCGGCGGAGACCTCTGATGCTCATCGCGGCTGGTGGTGGCGGCGCCGGCGGCACCCCGTGGGGCTCGATGACCATGCAAAAGATGCAGGAGTTCATCCAAAACCCCGACACCGAGAAGCACTACGAGCTGTTGACAGGCTGGAAGAGGTCGGCCGACCTGCTCATCGAACATCGCTGGCAGGTCCAGAACTACCGAGACAACCTGGCCGCCGCCTGGCCCCCGGCCAGGAACGCCGCCTCGCTCGCCTACATCACCCGCCTCGACGAGCTGATCGCCAACCTCAGCGAAACCTACGAGGCAGCCATCTCCAACCACGACGCCTTCGCCGCGGCAACGCTCTCCATCAGCCTCGCGCAGAAGGACATGGACGAGATAGCCCGTGAATACGACTCCAACGATCAACTGCTGGCCACCCACAACGCCAAGCTACAAACCCCCAGCCGCCAGCCCAGCCCATCCCTCAGCGGCGAACAGCCTCCTGTCGCTCCCGGCCGCCAGCAAGAGCTACACCAACGTGCCGTAACCCTGCTAAACAACGTAAGCGCCGACCTAGCCCTAGCCCAGGTCCGCATCCGCAAGCCCAGGCCGTACGAACCACCGCTGCGCCGACACGACCCAGCTGACGATGATGGCGGCGGCTACGTGCCCCCGCCGATCCCGCCGATTACACCAAGCTTCGCGACAGATACCTCTACCCCGACAGACAGAAGGCGATCCGCAGCCACCTTTCCAACGGCCAGCGGTGCCTCGCCAACGGCCCCTCAGCCGCCAGCACAACAACCGGGTCTAGTTCTTGGTGGTGCGTCTTCGGCCCCAATGACCGTGACC
>DASRYP010000589.1:0-8718 GCA_035687165.1 Actinoplanes sp.
CTCTCGAGCGCCTCGTCGAGCGCGGCGCGGCCCGCGGCGACCTGGGCATCGAGATGGTCACGGATGCGGGCGGCGACCGGCACGAACTGCTCGCCGGCCTCCTCCAGCCCGGCCAGCAGCTTGCCCTCCTGCACCTGACCGTCGCGCACCTGACCGAGCAGGTCGGCCAGCCACTTGAGCTCGTCGCCCAGGTCGGCCGCGTCGGGGAAGGAACGCTTGAACGTCTTCAGGGTGCTGCGCAGGCGCCGCGTGCCGACGCGCATCTTGTGCACCGATTCCGGGTCACCACGGCGTACGCCCGGGTCGTAACCGGTGATGGCGTCGCGCTGCTCCTGGACGTACAACAGGACGGGATTCTTGGTCTTGCCCTTGGCCACAGGCACGGGCTTGTTCCCGAGCGCGCGCGCGACCTTGGAGGGACCCTCGGCCGGGGTGGCGCCGGCGTGGAGCAGGACGCGCTCGACCGCGTCGAGCAGCTTGTCGCCGCCGTGGACGAGCTCGACCTCGACCTCCTGCCAGCGCTGCTCGCGCCCGTCGGTCTCGGCGACCACGTGGTCCTGCGCGACCAGCGCGAGCGTGTTGCCCTTGGCGTCCCGCAGCGGCGTCTCGACCCGATGCGTGCGCAGCCGGGCGATCGGCTTCAGCGCGCGGCGCCGGATGATCGCCCGGACCTGCCCGACGAGCTCGGCCGGAACCTGACTCTTGCCGGCGTCACTCTTGCCGGCGTCGCCGTTGAGCGGCACGCGATGCTCGGTGCGGCTCGTGCCGTCGCCCGGCGTCTTGAGATGCCAGCCCGCGTCCCCGCCGCCGGTGCGCCGCCGAAGGGTGCGGCGGTTGCGCATCAGGGTGAGCTCGTCGGTGTCGAAGTAGGTGGCGTCGAGGTCCTGCGTCTCGGCGCCGTGGACGCTGCTGATCCCCGCTTTTCCGGCGAGATCGGGCAGCTGAAACTCCGCGGGCACGTCGTATTTGCGTTCAGTTTCACCGGCGATCTCCATCCGTTCATGGTGCCCGAACCGGAGGGGTCCGCACAGGTCATGTGACTGGCAGGTTCCGCTGAGGTCGCCGAGCGGGGCCGGACGCGGGACGGTGAATCTCGGCAAAGCAGCCGGCTGGCCACGCCTTGGTTATAAGATGCCGGAAAAGGTCCATTCCACCCGTATTTGACGGTCTTGGGATGCGTCTCCGGTATATATGGAGGTTTAGGTGCTGACTTCAAAGCTGACGTTGGCGGTCGCTGTCGCCTCGAGTGTGATGGTTGGCCCGGCCACTTCGGCCACGGCGGGTGTGCAAGTCGGTGGTGACACGTCATGGGCCTGTGGGGCGCATGAGGTCTGCCTCTACCCGAAAGCCGACGGTGACGGCAAGCCGATCGTGGTTGTCAGCCTCCCGCCGGACTGCAAGCCGGTCCAGGTCGTGCCGGTGCCAAACGCCACGAAATCGGTGCGGAACCGCAATTCCTACCGGATCAAGCTCTTCGGACCCGGCAGTGGATCCATCCGGGTCAACGCCTACGGGCAGACGAATCTCAATCCCGCCATGAACGTCAATTGGGTAGCGCGAGACGACTGCTGAAGCCGGGGGCACGCGTCCCTTACCCGAGTTTCGCCGCGATGGAGGCCGCGTAACCGGCCGCTTCCTCGTCGTTGGCGTACTTGGTCCGCGGCCAGAAGAACCCGCGCAGTCCGTCGCCTTTCGTCCGGGGTACGACGTGGAAGTGCCCACCCCGTCCGGGGTGGCGACGACTGTGAACGCGGGCACCGTCCCCGCCACGATGCCACAGAATACGCACTCCGCCACCAGGTGAGACTAGCCTTGCGCAGCATGACGGCCAACGACTACGGGTTCGATACCCTCGCCATCCACGCCGGGCAGGATCCGGACCCCCGGACCGGTGCGGTGGTGCCTCCGATCTACCAAACGAGCACGTACGCCCAGGACGCCGTCGGCGCACCCCGGCTCGGCTACGAGTACAGCCGATCGAGCAACCCCACCCGCGACGCCCTCCAGGAGTGCCTCGCCGCGATCGAGGGCGGCCGCCGCGGGCTCGCCTTCGCCAGTGGGCTCGCCGCCGAGGACACGTTGCTGCGCGCGCTCTGCCGTCCCGGTGACCACGTGGTGATCCCGGGGGACGCGTACGGCGGCACCTATCGTCTTTTCGCGAAGGTGCTCGAGAACTGGGGCCTGGACTGGACCGCGGTGCCCCTCGACGATCTCGACCAGGTGCGCGCCGCGTTCCGGCCGGGCGCCACGAAGCTGATCTGGGCCGAGACCCCGACCAACCCGCTGCTCAACATCGCTGACATCGCCGGGCTGGCCGCGCTCACCCACGAGTACGACGGGCTGCTCGTCGTCGACAACACGTTCGCGTCGCCGTACCTGCAGCAGCCGCTCACCCTCGGCGCCGACGTGATCGTGCACTCGACCACCAAATATCTCGGGGGGCATTCCGACGTGGTCGGCGGCGCCCTCGTCACGGCCGACGAGGACCTCGGCGAGCAACTCGTCTTCCACCAGAACGCGATGGGTGCGATCAGCGGCCCGTTCGACGCCTGGCTCACCCTGCGGGGCATCAAGACCCTGGGCGTACGGATGGAGAGGCACTGCGACAACGCGGAGCGCATCGTCGGCTTCCTCCTCGAGCACCCGGCCGTCACCGAGGTGCTCTATCCGGGCCTCGAATCACACCCGGGGCACGAGGTCGCGGCCAAGCAGATGCAGCGCTTCGGTGGCATGGTCTCGTTCCGTACGGCCGGTGGCATGGCGAAGGCCGTCGACGTCTGCAACCGGACGAAACTCTTCGTGCTCGCCGAGTCGCTCGGTGGCGTCGAGTCGCTGATCGAGCACCCCGGGCAGATGACCCACCTGTCCGCGGCGGGATCCGCCCTTGAAGTCCCCGCCGATCTCGTGCGACTGTCTGTCGGCATCGAAACCGTTGACGATCTGCTCGCCGACCTGGAGCAGGCACTCAGCTGACACCTACGGAGCATCCATGACGGACGGGACGACCTGGGTAGGCGCCACCGCGAAGCAGATCTCCCGTGCGGTGCGGCGCGGTGATGCCACCGCCACCCAGGTCGTCGCCGACCACCTGGAACAGATCTCGATCACCGACCCGACGCTGGACGCCTTCCGGGTGATCCGCGGCGGGGAGGCGATCACCGAGGCCGAGAAGGTCGACGACCAGGAGGATCTGGCCAACCTGCCGCTGGCCGGCGTGCCCGTCGCGGTCAAGGAGAACACCGCCGTGGCCGGCCTGCCGACCTGGATGGGCTCCGCGGCCGCGCGGTCGGTGGCCGTCGCCGAGGACGATCACGAGGTGGTCCGCCGCCTGCGCGGGGCGGGAGCAGTCGTGGTCGGCACGACGCGGATGCCCGAGATGGGCCTCTGGGCGGTCACCGACGACGCCGACGGCGTCACGCGCAACCCCTGGGACCGCGACCGTACGCCGGGTGGTTCGTCCGGTGGTTCGGCCGCCGCGGTCGCCGCCGGTCTGGTGCCGATCGCCCAGTGCAACGACGGGCTCGGCTCGATCCGCATCCCGGCGGCCTGCTGCGGGCTGGTCGGTCTCAAGCCGGGACGCGGTGTGGTCCCGGCCGACTTGGGCATCGACAACTGGTACGGGCTGGTCGAGAACGGCGTGCTCACCACGACGGTCGCCGACGCCGTGCTGGGCTTCTCGGTGCTGGCCGGCCGTGATCCGGTCAAGCTGGTCGAGCCGAGCCGCCTGCGGGTGGGCGTCTCGACCAGGTCACCCCTTCCCGGCGTACGCCCGGACGAGCCCAATGCGTCGGCCGTGACCACCGCGTCCAAGCTGCTGGTGCAGGCCGGCCACGACACGCTCGCGGCCCACCCGCCGTACCCGCGGACGCTCGGCATCGGCACTTTGGCGACCTGGTTCGCCTCGGCCTACCGCGAGTCCGCCAACTACCAGCTCGCCCAGTTGCAGCCGCGCACCCGGCAGCACATCCGGCTCGGCAAGTGGGCCTTGCGCAGCGGCCTGGTCCGGCAGTCGCAGCGCGACGCGTACCGCGAGGCGTCGATCCGGTTCTTCGCCGACCACTCGCTCGACCTGCTGCTCACGCCCGCTCTCGCCGCCGCGCCGCCACTCGCCGACGGGTACGCGGCCGGGTCGTGGCGGCGCAACATGTCGGTGAGCATGCGGTACGCCCCGTACGCCGCGCCTTGGAACATCGCGGGCCTGCCCGCGATCGTCGTGCCGGTCGGGATTCGCCCCGACGGCCTGCCGCTGGCCGTGCAACTTGTCGGCCCGCCCGACTCGGAGACGCTGCTCCTGGCCGTCGCGGGCCAGTTCGAAGTCCTCAACCCGTGGCAGCGGCACGCGTACTGAGCTCTTCCGCGGCGAAAACCCAGGTAGAAGCGGTGGAGAGCGGGGTGGCAGCATTGCTGGAATGAATGGTGCCCCCCAGCCGCTCGACCTGCTCGCACCGGCCGACATCGAGGCCGCCCGCGAGCTGCTGGCCGGCGTGGTCAAGACCACCCCGCTGATCCCCTCCCGCCCGCTCACCGAGCTCACCGGCGTGCCGGCCTGGCTCAAGTGCGAGAACCAGCAGCGCGCCGGCTCGTACAAGGTCCGTGGCGCGTACACCCGCATCGCCCGCCTCTCGGACGCCGAGCGAGCCTGCGGGGTCGTCGCGGCCAGTGCCGGCAACCACGCGCAGGGGGTGGCGCTCGCGGCCGGGATGCTGAGCACGCGGGCCACCGTGTTCATGCCCGAGGGCGCCCCCTTGCCCAAGGTCACCGCCACCCGGGGCTACGGCGCCGCCATCGAGTACGCCGGCACGAGCGTCGACGATTCGCTGGAGGCGGCCCAGGAGTTCGCCGACCGCACCGGTGCCGTGCTGATCCACCCGTTCGACCACCCCGACGTCATCGCTGGTCAGGGCACTGTGGCCCTGGAGATCCTGGAGCAGTGCCCCGATGCGAGCACGATCATCACGGCAGTGGGCGGAGGCGGGCTGATCTCGGGCGTGGCGGTCGCGGCGAAGGCGCTGCGACCGGACATCCGGATCGTGGGGGTGCAGGCTAGCGGCGCGGCGGCGTACCCGCCCTCGCTGGCGGCCGGCACGCCGCAGAAGCTGCGGCGCGGGGTCACGATCGCCGACGGCATCTGCGTGCTGCGGCCCGGCGATCTCACCTTCGCGCATGTCAGCAAGCTGGTCGACGAGATCGTCACGGTCAGCGACGAGGATCTGTCGGCTGCCCTGCTGGTGCTGCTCGAACGACACAAGACGGTGGTCGAGCCGGCCGGGGCGGCGGCCGTGGCGGCGCTGCTCACCGGCGCGTACGTGCCGGTGGACAACGGCCCGGTGGTGGCGATCCTGTCCGGCGGCAACATCGACCCGATGCTGCTGCTGCGCGTGATCGAGCACGGGCTGGCGTCGGCGGGCCGGTTCCTGCGGCTCGCGGTGCGCTGCACCGACCGGCCGGGCGAACTGGCCCGGCTGCTCGGTCAGATCGCCGAGCAGCGGGCGAACGTGGTCGACGTGGCGCACTCGCGGCAGAGCCCGCGACTCAGCTTCGGCGAGGCGGAGGTGGCGCTGTCGGTCGAGACCCGTGGGTCCGACCACTCGGCGGCGCTGATCGGCACCCTGCGCGACTCCGGTTACCGGGTCTCGTTGCTGGCCGACACGACCCCGTGACGCGTCGAAGCCCGCGGCGACCGCCGCGGGCTTCGACTTCGCGAGCTCAGCCCTCGAAGGGCCCGAACTTCACGACGGTCACCTTGATGTCGGAGCCGCTGGGCGCCGTGTAGGTGACGGTCTGGCCTTCGCTCGCCCCGAGGATGGCCGTGCCGAGCGCCGACTCGGGGCTGTAGACAGTGAGGTCGGTGGTCGAGGCGATCTCGCGCGAGCCGAGCAGGAACGTCTCGGTGTCGCGCTGATCGTCGTCGAAGTAGATCGTCACGACCGACCCGGCCGCGACCTTGTCGGCCGTCATGACCTCGCCGACCTCGGAGTTGCGCAGGAACTCCTTCAAGTACAGGATCCGGCCTTCCTGGCGGCTCTGCTCCTCGCGGGCGGCGTGGTAGCCACCGTTCTCGCGGAGGTCTCCCTCCTCACGACGCGCGTTGATCTCCGCGGCGACGGCCGGACGACCGGCGATCAGCTCGTCGAGCTCGGCCTGAAGCCGGTCGTGAGCGTCCTGAGAAAGCCAAGTCTTGGGCGCCTCTGAACTGGACACGGTCGATCTCCTTGCTGGAACGGGGGCACGACACTGAATATGCAGAAAAACTGAAAACGTTCAGCATCACTGGTGGGAATGCTGAACGGAGCGAATTACTAAGCTTACCAGCGGTACGCGCTACGCCTGGTTTGGTGGATGTTGCACTATTTACCGGTCAGGGAACACCGGTTTTACCGGTCAGGGAACACTGGTTGACGCGGCGGGTTGACAGCTCACCACGTCGCCGACGCTGGCTCGGGCCGTGGTGGGCACCGACTCCTTCGCGTCTATCCCGGTCTGGTTCCCCTCGGCGCGGACCACCACCGTGCGCCGCCCGACCTCGAAACCGTCGTAGTCACGGGCCCGCAGGACACACTCCGCCGCCCCGCCGGCCGGGACGCGGACCTTGAACTCGATCGTCAGCTCGGCGTCGGACGGTTCCTGCCAGCCGACGATCTGCGAGTCGTAATCGGTCTGCCCGAACTGCTGAAAGAGCCGGACCGAGAGCAGCAGCGACGCCCCCACCACGAGAACCAGCACGACGATCGGCAGCACCGGCCGGCGGCGGCCGGAACGGCGCCGTCCGTAGCGGCCCGGCGGGAAGACCGGGTCTGTGGTGCGCGTCTCGCTCACCTGGGCACCTCTCGTGCGTTTCTTGTCGGGGGGATCCGACAGAATGGCAGAGTCCATCTTCGCAGCCGACACCGTCCCGCGTGCCGCGGGTCAGGTCCCGAGGAGACTTCAGTGGCTGAGCAGTTGCGTCTCATGGCGGTGCACGCGCACCCCGACGACGAGTCCAGCAAGGGCGCCGCGACCATGGCGCGTTATGTCGCCGAGGATGTCCGGGTAATGGTCGCGACGTGTACCGGGGGCGAGCGCGGCAGCGTGCTCAACCCGAGGATGGAGCGGCCCGAGGTCTGGGCGGACATCTCCGCCATCCGCCGTGCCGAGATGGATCGGGCGCGCGAGATCCTCGGCGTCGAGCAGGCGTGGCTCGGCTTCGTCGACTCCGGTCTGCCCGAGGGTGACCCGCTGCCCCCGCTGCCCGAGGGATGCTTCGGCCTGCAAGATCCCGAGGCCGCCGCGATCCCGCTGATCAAGCTGATCCGCGAGTTCCGTCCGCACGTCATGACGACCTACGACGAGAACGGCGGCTATCCCCACCCCGACCACATCATGTGCCACAAGGTGTCGGTGGCGGCGTTCGACGCGGCCGGCGACCCCGAGCGTTACCCCGAGTTGGGTGAGCCCTGGCAGCCGCTGAAGCTGTACTACAACTCCGGCTGGACCTGGGCGCGCATGCTCGCCCTGCACGAGGGCATGCTCGCCGCCGGTCTCGAGTCGCCCTACACCGATTGGCTCGAGAAGGGCTCCGAGCGCGAGGACCGGGGTGACAAGATCACTACCCGGGTCGAGTGCGGCGAATACTTCGAGGTCCGCGACGAGGCCCTGCGCGCGCACGCCACTCAGGTCGACCCCGACGGCTTCTGGTTCAAGATCCCGCTCGAGCTTCAGCAGAAGGTCTGGCCCACGGAAGACTTCGAGCTCGTCCGCTCGCTGGTCGACAGCCCGCTTCCCGAGTCCGACCTCTTCGCCGGCATCCGCGAGTCGGTCGGGGCCCGCTGAGCACCTCCGACCGCCCCACCAGCGGACCGAAGGCCTAAGCTCACCCCATGGACATCTTCGTCGCGGTCAATAACTTCGGCGACACCCGCTCGGGCGGCCTGGCCGGCCCGATGGGGTTGTTCGTCATCGTGCTCATGTCCATAGCGACTGTCCTGCTGATCCGCAACATGAACAAGCGTCTGCGTCGGCTTCCCGACAGTTTTCCTGACGTAAGGCAGACGCAGCGTGAGGCCGAGATTGCCCGGCTGAATGCGGACCTCGAGCGTTCCGACGTCGGCGAGCCCGTCGAAGGCAGCGACGCGAGTCGATCCGCCGTGCCCGGCGCCCCCGCTGACGACGAGGTCACAGGCGATACTACGCAGCGTGACAGTGGCTCCGCGGACGGCGACGCCCGCCGCGTTTGACCTCGTCGCGGGCGTTCCGCCCCGATCGGGTGACACCACCCTGGGTATTGGTCTGACGTAAGGGTGATGCATGTCGTACGTCAAGCCCTGTTCTGTTCATCGGTATTGATTTAGCCTTCCGCCGGGGGCTTAACCGCCCCTGATCCCTGCGCGGAAGGGGGCGCCGAAAATGACCATTCCCCGCCCTCCGTTTTCTCCACTGCAGATGCACGTGCATCCGCCAGTGCCGCTGGTGAAGTGGTGTTTTCCGTGACCGCGCACCCGATCGCCGAGACCCGCGTCCGTCGTTCGTGGCTCGACGCCGTGGGCCTCGCCGGCCGCTCCCGTGGGGTCCGTGCGCTCACCGCGACGGTGGTCGGTTCGGCCCTTCTGTTGGTCGTGCTGGGCCCGCTGGTGCCCCTCGACCGAGTGGCCGACCGTCCACTGACCCCCGTCGCCGGCACCGCGCTCGCCACGGCGCTCGTGGCCGCCGGGCAACTGGCTCGACTCCGCTTCCGGCTCGGCC
>DASRYP010000590.1:0-2439 GCA_035687165.1 Actinoplanes sp.
AAGACCGACGACGTCGCCGGCGACGGCACGACGACCGCGGTCGTCCTCGGCCAGGCGATGGTCTCGGAGGGCCTCCGCGTCGTGACCGCGGGCGCCAACCCGATGGTCGTGAAGCGCGGCATCGAGAAGGCCGTCGACACGATCGTCGAGCAGATCAAGTCGACCGCCCGCCCGGTCGAGACCCGCGAGCAGATCGCGGCGGTCGCGGCGATCTCCGCGGCCGATCCCGAGGTCGGCGAGATCATCGCCGAGGTGATGGACAAGGTCGGCAAGGACGGCGTCATCACCGTCGAGGAGGGCCAGTCGCTCGGCCTCGAGAAGGAATACACCGAGGGCATGCAGTTCGACCGGGGCTACATCTCGGCGTACTTCGTGACCAACCCGGACCGGATGGAGGCCGTCCTCGAGAACCCGGTCCTGCTCATCACCGACAAGAAGATCAGCGCCGTGCCGGACCTCCTGCCGTCGCTCGAGAAGGCCGTCCAGCAGGGCCGCCCGATGCTGATCATCGCCGAGGACGTCGACGGCGAGGCGCTCGCCACGCTCGTCGTGAACAAGCTCCAGGGCCGGATCCAGGTCCTCGCGGTCAAGGCGCCGGGCTTCGGCGACCGCCGCAAGGAGATGCTCCGCGACATCGCGATCCTCACCGGCGGCACCGTGATCTCCGAGGAGATCGGCCGCAAGCTCGACTCGACCACGTTCGAGGACCTCGGCCGCGCCCGCCGCGTCGTCGCCACCAAGGACGACACGACGATCGTGGACGGCGAGGGCACCGCGGACCAGGTCAAGGCGCGCATGAGCCAGATCAAGGCGCAGATCGAGGACACGACCTCGGACTACGACAAGGAGAAGCTCCAGGAGCGTCTCGCCAAGCTGGCCGGTGGCGTCGCCGTCATCAAGGTCGGCGCGGCCACCGAGGTCGAGCTCAAGGAGAAGAAGCACCGCATCGAGGATGCGCTCTCGACGACCCGTGCGGCCGTCGAGGAGGGCCTCGTCGCCGGCGGCGGCACCACGCTCCTCCAGGCCATCCCCGCGCTCGACAAGCTCACGCTGGAAGGCGACGAGCAGGTCGGCGTGGACATCGTCCGCAAGGCCCTCGAGGCCCCGGCCCGCCAGATCGCCGACAACGCCGGCGCTTCGGGCGAGGTCGTGGTCAACGCGGTCCGCAACCTGCCGATCGGCGAGGGCTACGACGCGCTCAAGGGCGAGTACGGGAACCTCTTCGGCCGCGGCATCGTCGACGCGGCCAAGGTGACCCGGTCCGCGCTCCAGAACGCCGCTTCCATCGCCGCGATGGTCCTGACGACGGAGACGTTGATCACCGACCTCCCGGCCAAGGAGCAGGCCGGGGCCGGTGGCGGCCACGACCACGGCGGGGGCATGGACTTCTAGATCCGCCATGAACGTCCGCTGACGTTCGCGAGGGGCCGTTTCCTTCGGGGGACGGCCCCTTCTTCATGCCCGGCGGACGTGCCCGATGCTACGTCTGTGCTACGTGTCCTCCGGGTTGCCCGGCGTGCGCAATGCACGCATGACCCACCCGCGAGAGTGGCGCAGGACGTCCCGGTCGCCGTTCGTCGCGCGCCGATGCGGCTTTAGACCAATCGTGGCCAGGCCAACACCACGAGGATGACGCGGGCTAGCGCGAGGAACGGCGGAATGGGAATCTCGAACCCATACCAGAACACCGCCTCGACAGGCAGTAGCGCGAATTGCAGCAGAGCGCCCGAGCGCTGGCCGTTCCACAGCAACCAGCCGGCCCAGGCCTGCACGAGCCCGAGGACGAACGCAGCGGCCAGCAGCACCACGAAGACCGCGTGCGAATAGTTCAGGTAGAAGGGGCCGCCGTTGGGCTCGCCGATGAGCGGCAAGACTGGGAGGCGACCACGGACGACCACCCACCACATCAGCCACGGAGTCGGCAGCAGCGCCCATCCGAATGCGACGACCCACAGCAGCACGGCCGCAATACGACTCTCGATCGGCACCGACATTGGCCGGGCACCTCAGGGCAGTTGAGCGACGTCAACGGTTGGTCGGTCCTACCTTCGACAGCATAGAGGGAGCCGGTCGCCCGTATCAGCCCGGGTTCCCCAGCGTACCGAATACACGCATCAGGGACGGCCTGTCAGCCGCCCAGTCGGCGCCCGAAGTCGTTCTCGAGTGCGGCGAGCTCGCCATCCCCGGTCCCGATGACGGTCTCAGGCGGAGGCCCACGGCGGCCTCCGACCATCGGCCCGATGGCGACAACCTCCCAGCGACGTCCCCCCACGCTGTAGCTCGGCTCGGAGACCCGCCAGCGGTCCGGGAGCCGGTCGAGGATGAGGCTCCTGGCGGCGTTGCGATCCATCCCGAGGATGATGCGCCGAGTCGCCGACGCCGGAGCTTGTGTAAGTGCCGCAGGCGCCGGATCTGGCGCCTGCGACATCGACGCTAGGC
>DASRYP010000591.1:0-2194 GCA_035687165.1 Actinoplanes sp.
GGTCGGACTGGTGGTGCTGGCCGGCATGGCCGCCCTGTTGGCGATGGCGGCCGACCGGGCCGGTGAGGACCAGGCCACCCAGGCGGCCGGCGAGGTCGCGTGGATCACCGCCAAGGCCGTGGTCGAACCGCGGCTGGACGCCCGGCTGCTCGTCGGCGACCCGGCCGCGCTGGCCGATCTCCACGACACCGTACGCCGATACGTGCTGCACGGATCACTCGTCCGGGTGAAGCTGTGGGACGACACCGGAAAGATCATCTACTCGGACCGGGCGGAGCTGATCGGCACCCGCTGGCCGCTGGAGGGCGAGGAGATGGCGGCCCTCCGCGGGCAGACGATCGACTCCGAGATCAGCGACTCCTCCCGGCCGGAGAACCGGTACGAGAGGGTGGAGGGCAAGCTTCTCGAGTTCTCTGTCGGCGTGCGCGCCGCCACCGGCCGGGACCTGCTGTTCGAGATGTACTTCCGGTACGACGCGGTCGACCGGGCCGGACAGGCGGCGTGGCGCCAATTCGCCCCGGTCGCGCTCGGCACCCTGGTCGTCCTGCAACTGCTGCAGATTCCGCTGGCCTGGTCGCTGGCCCGGCGCCTGCAACGCCAGCAACGTGAGCGCGAGACACTGCTGCGGCACGTCGTCGAGGCCTCGGACGCCGAACGCCGGCGGATCGCCGGCGAGTTGCACGACGGCGTGGTCCAACAGCTCACCGGGGTGACGTACACACTGGACGCGGCCCGGCTCCGCAAGCCGGACACCGAGCGTCAGGGCGAGGTCATCACCGAGGCCGCGGCCGAGCTGCGGTCCGGGATCGGAGCCTTGCGCACGCTGCTGGTCGACATCTACCCGCCCAACCTTGCCGTCGAGGGACTGGTCCCGGTGCTGGTGGACCTGGCCGCCGGCCTGGAGCGCACCGGCGTCCACGTGCACCTCGACCTGCCGGAGACCGACGAGTTTCCGGCGGTCGTCGCGGGCCTGCTGTTCCGCGCCGCTCAAGAGACGCTGCGTAACGTCGCGGCGCACAGCGGCGCCCGACACGTCGAGATCAGAGTCAGCGCTCTCGACCGAATAGTCCGCTTAGTAGTGGATGATGACGGCCGGGGATTCGACAGCGGCCTGCTCGCCGAACGCAGCGGTGGCGGGCACTTCGGCCTGCGCGCGCTCAGCGACCTGATCGCCGACGCGCACGGCCGGGTGGTGGTCCGCTCGGCCCCGGCCGCCGGAACCCGCGTGGAAGTGGAGGTACCCCTCGATGATCCAGGTGCTGATCGTCGACGATCACGCGATCGTCCGGCGCGGCTTGGCTCAGCTCTTGGCCACCACGGATGACCTCTGCCTGGTCGGCGAGGCGGCGGACGGCCAGGCCGCCGTCGGGATCGCCGCCGAGCTGCGGCCGGACGTCGTCCTGATGGACCTGTCGATGCCGAAGCTGGACGGCGTCCACACGATCGCCCGCATCCTGGCCGCGCAGCCGGAGCTGCACATCCTGGTGCTGACGTCGTTCAGCGACCAGAACCAGATCCTCGACGCCCTGCAGGCCGGCGCCGAGGGCTACCTGCTCAAGCACGCCGAGCCGGAGACGATCCTGGCCGGCATCCGCGAGGTGGTAGCCGGCGGTTCGCCGCTCGACCCAAAGGCGGCCCGGGTGCTGCTGACCGGACGCCGGACCCCGCACCCCGGCCCGGCGCTGAGCGACCGGGAGCGGGAGGTGCTCGAAGTGGTCGGCGAGGGCCTGCCCAACAAGTCGGTCGCGCGCCGGCTGGGCATCACGGAACGTACGGTCAAGGCCCACCTGACCAGCATCTACCAGCAACTTGGTGTCACCGACCGCACGCAGGCCGCCCTCTGGGTCCAGCGGCAGAGCGGCGCGAACACCAGAACGCCCGGCCGATGAGGCGCGGCTCCACCGATCCCCGCCACCGGCCCATCGTGCTGGACACCGGCGAGCTCACCCCGGCGCCCAGTCTCGGCGGCCACCTGGCCCACCGCGCGGTGGACGTCATCGTGGTCGCGCTGCTCGGGTTCGGCGCGATCGCGGCCGGCACCTGGAGCGTCATCACCGCGTCCCAGGGCAGCGACCGGGCCGAGAAGCCGGTACCGCTGTGGTATCCCGCTGCCACACCGATCCCGTCGAGCGCCTCGCACCGCGGCATTTCGGTAGGCCGGGCCGGCGGCGTTTCCGCGCGCCGGCTCGGCTGT
>DASRYP010000592.1:0-5161 GCA_035687165.1 Actinoplanes sp.
ACGGGAAATGCCCGGACGGGCTGGGCCACGCCGCTTCGAGGCCGTAGCGGGCCAGTGCGCCGAGGGCGCCGCCGACCGCGACCGCGCCGACGATCGCGCCGGGTGTGCTCAACAGGTCGGGTCGCTGCGCGGCGACGTCCATGTGTCTCTCCCTGGCCGGTGGCGGACCCCACCGCCGACCTTCGACGTTACCGTCCCCGGTTCGCGCGCGGCGTGGTGCCGGCCACCACCGCGCACCGGGGCGGACTGTGGTTTCACTCTCGTGACATCGCCCGGGAGAGCCTGGTCGGCCTACCGTGGGGAGATGCTGCTCGGGCTCATCGACCGGTTCGGCTACCTGGGCATCTTCGGGGCCACCATCATGGAGAGCTTCGGCATTCCGGCGCCGGGTGAGGCGGCCCTCATCGCCGGCGCGGCGTACGCCGGTCGTGGGCATCTCGACATCGTCGGCGTCGCCCTGTCGGCGTTCTTCGCGGCGGTGATCGGCGACAGCATCGGTTACTGGATCGGGCGTCGCGGCGGCCGGCCCCTGGTCGAGCGTTTCGGCCCGTACGTGCACCTGACCCCCGAGCGGTTCGACAAGGTCGAGGTCTTCATGGCCCGCCAAGGCCCGAAGATTGTCGTGGTGGCCCGGTTCGTCGAGGGTCTGCGCCAGTTCAACGGCCTGGTCGCGGGCATCAGCGGCATGCCGTACCGCGAGTTCGTGACCTGGAACGTGCTCGGCGCGGCGCTCTGGGTCGGCCTCTGGTCGACCGCCGGCTACCTGGCCGGCGACCACGTCGAGGAGATCGCGGCTACGGTCAGCCGTTACCTGGTGCTGGTCGTCGTGGTGGCGGTGCTCGCCCTCCTCACGTACGTCTGGGTCCGTCACCGGCGGCGGGCCACCCAAGCCTGACCCGCCGCTCCCCGCGCGCGGTCAGCGCGGCTCGGCGGCTGTCCCGGTCTCCGCCTCGGTGTGCGTCTCGGCCGTGGCCTTGGGCTTGCGGCGGTGGATCGTGTAGGTCACGACCACCACGATGATCGCGCCGACGAGCAGGCCGAGGATCGCGCTGAACACCGTGTTGACGATCCAGCCGATCAGCCCGCCGAGCACCCCCGTCGCGTCGTGGGCCGCCTCCTCGACGTGGTGCACGGCCCCGTAGAGGAAATGCAGCCCCAGCTCGTCGGAGCCGACCAGCAGAATGTGCCCCCCGACCCAGAGCATCGCGGCCGTGCCGACCACCGTCAGCCCGGTGAGCACCATCGGCATCGCCTTCACCAGGCCCCGCCCGAACCCGGCAACCGGCCCCGAGAGCTGCGACAGCCGCAGCCCCGCGTCGTCCATCTTCACGATGAGCGCCACGGCCCCGTAGACCGCGACGGTCATGACGAGCGCGACGACGGCCAGAATCGCCAGGCGCGACCAGAACGGCTCGTCGATCACCTCGTTCAGCGTGATCACCATGATCTCGGCCGAGAGGATCAGATCGGTGCGTACGGCCCCCGACACCAGCGTCTTCTCGTCCTTGGCCGCCTCGTCCTCGCCGTGCGCGTCGTGGTGGGCGATCTTGGCCCAGACCTTCTCGGCGCCCTCGAAGCACAGGTAGGCCCCGCCGAGCATGAGGATCGGCGTGAGCAGCCACGGCACGAACTGGCTGAGCAGCAGGATCGCCGGCAGGATGATCAAGAATTTGTTGCGCAGCGACCCGAGCGCGATGCGCTTGATGATCGGCACTTCCCGCTCGGCGGCCAGGTTGCGTACGTACTGCGGGGTGACGGCGGCGTCGTCGATCACGACCCCGGCCGCCTTGGCGCCGGCTTTGGCGGCGGCCACCCCGACGTCGTCGACCGACGCGGCGGCCGCGCGGGCCAGGACCGCCACATCGTCCAGCAGGGCTACAAGTCCACCGGCCAAGGCTGTTCCTTCCAGAGTCGAGGAATGCTCGTGTCGGCTCATTGTCCCGTAGGTCCGACTTTCCGCCGCACCGGCACGATCGGCTCCCTTCTGCTGGCCGTCTCCGACCAGAACGACCTCGCGCCGCCACCGCCCGGCGCGGACGTTACTCGACGAGGTCGCCGATCCGGTCGGCGAAGGTGAGCACCGAGAGCAGGCCGAAGAGCAGGAACGACCAGACCAGGGCGGCCAGCCGTACGCCGCGGACGCGGATCGGGGCGGGCAGGATCCGGCGGTTGATCAGGATCAGCAGGGCGGAGTAGATGAACATCATGAAGCCGCCCACCACGGCCGAGATCACCAGCAGCACGATGGGCTGGCTGAACCCGGCCAGCAGCACGATGATGCCGATCGCGACCAGGCCCCAGACGAGCCCGGCGTAGACCTTGCTCTCGTTCGCGTCGCGGGCGTACGAGGTCTTGACGACGTCGGCGGCCAACCGGCTGGTGTAGTCGACGATGCCGAGCGACGCGGCGAAGAGCGAGAACGCGCCGATGATCCAGAACAGGTACTGGAACCACGGCCCGACCCGGTCGGCGAGCACCTGGCCCTCGGTCTGCAGGAAGCCGATGCTGTTCTCCAGGCCGTCGCGCCCGAAGACGGTGGAGTAGGCCAGCAGCGAGGTGAACAGGATCGTCACGAAGGTGATCAGCACGAACGTGGTGAGCTGCTCGATGTTGGCGAACTTCCACCAGCCGCGCCAGCGCCGCAGGTTCTCGGTGGTCGGCTCGAAGGCGTACCCGGTGCTCGGGGCCGCCTCGGGCTCGCCGGTGACCGGGCTCATCAGCCTCGGCACGTACTTGCCCATGCCGAAGCCCTTGTCGCGGATCCAGTTCGACTGCACCAGGTTCTGCCCGCCGCCGGCGCCCGCGAAGGCCAGCGCGCCGAGCAGCAGCGCGAAGCCGAGCTCGTCGATCGGCAGTCGCGGCTTCGTCACCACCTGCGGCAGGTCGCTCCAGGCCGACGCGCCGACCGCGAAGATCGCCGCGATCACGAAGAAGGTCAGCACCGCCGCGACCTTGAGCATCTGTGCCTTCTCGAGGGCCACGTAGACCACCGGCGCGAGGGTCAGGATCAACCCGATGACCACCAGCATGCAGACCGCGATCACGGTCCGGTTGCCGCCGAAGATGTACGTCGTGAGGGTCGCCGAGCTGGTCGCCCAGCCCGGCCACAGGTTCGCGAAATAGGTGAGGAGCGCGAAGAAGAGCCCCCAGTGCCGCCAGTACCGGCTGAACCCGGTGAGGGCGGTCTCGCCGGTGGCCAGCGTGTACCGCTCGATCTCCATGTTGAGGAAGTACTGCGTGACCAGGCCGACCAGCGCGGCCCAGACGAAGACCAACCCCACCTGGGAGGCGATGTAGGGGAAGAGCACGAACTCGCCGGAAGCCAGGCCCACCCCGGCGGCGATGATGCCCGGACCGATCAGCCGCCGGTACTGCCGCGGCTCGTCCGGCATGTCACGGATCTGGGGGCGGGGGAGGTAGCGGGTGGGGAAGGCCGCCGCCACTCCCGTCCTGCCTACGTCGTCGGTGGTCGCCACGGCAACTCCTCGATCGGGACTCCAACCCTTCTAGCGGGGTACCCGATGTGTCAAGAGTCACAGCGTGGCGGGGTGTGCGGGCTCAGTCGAAGCGCTGGCTCTCGCGGCTCCGGTCCAGGAACGCCTCGAGGCGCTCGGCGGGCATCGGGCGGCCCAGCAGGTCACCCTGGCCGAGGCGGCACCCGGCGGTCCGGGCGGCGTCCAGGTCGGCCGCGTCCCGCAGACCGTGGGCGATCACTTCGAGGCCGAGGCGCCGCCCCAGGGTCACCGCCACGTCGAGGACCAGTGTCTCGGCGGGCAGGCCGAACCCCTCGCGGTCGATCTTCAGCAGGTCGACCGGGAGGGTGCGCAGCCGGGCGAGCGACGCCGGCCCGGTGCCGAAGTCGTCGACCGCGGTGCGGACCCCCTCCGCGCGGAGCCGGGCGAGGTCGGCGGCCACGTCCGGGGCCTCATCGCGTACGTCCAGGAGGTGTTTCTCGGCGATCTCGAGGACCAGGGCCGAGCGGGGCAGGTCGTGATCCTCCAGCGCGCCGTGCAGGCTCGCCTGGAAGACCGGGTCGCCCGGCTCGCGCGGCCGCACGTCGACGGCCAGCCAGAGCTCCTCGTGCAGCCGCCGCCAGCCCGCCAGCAGCCGGCACGACCGATAGAGCACCCGCTGCTGGATCCGGTTGAGCAGGCCCAGCTCCTCGGCGAGCGCCAGCAGTTCGTCGGCCGAGACCGTCCCCAGCGTCGGGTGCCGCCACGACAGCAGGACCTCGACCCCCACCGGGCGGCGGCCCGCCAGCTCGACGACGGGCTGGTAGCGGAGGTCGATCTCGCCGCGCTCGACGGCACCGGGCAGATCCTGCTCCAGGGTCGACCGGCGCAGCAGTCGGCTCTCCATCTCGGCGTCGTACCACTCGACGGCGCCCGGCGGCCCGGAGTGCACCGAGCGCAGCGCCAGCGTCGCCCGCCGGATCACCTCGTCGGCGGTGTTCTCCCTGGTCACGTCGGCCAGCCCGGCCCAGGCGGAGAGGTGGGCGACCGTGCCGGCCGTCGGGTAGGGCGCGGAGAGCGCGTTGACGAGCTGGCTGGCCAGCAGATGGGCCCGGACCGCGCCGCAGTGAGTGAGCACCGCGAGCCGGGTCTCGCCCAGCCGGGCCGGCACGTCCGCCTGGTCCACCCGGCTCCGCAACCGCCGCGCCGCCTCCACCAGAACGGCCTCGGCGCGGTCGCGCCCGTGCACGTCCCCGACCGCGGTCAGCCCGCCCAGCTCGACGACGATCATGGCGCCCGCGTCCGGGATCAGTTCGGCCGCGCGCACCAGGCCTTCGCCGTTGGCCAGGCCGGTCTGCTGGTCGAGGTGCGTGTCCTGCCGCAGGGCCTGTTCCAGATCGCGCCGGTTGGTGACGTCACGGATGTGGACGACCAGCGTGTGCCCGGGGTCGGCCGGGTCGGCGCCGTTCGTGGTCCACTCGGTCGCCCGCCACTGGCCGAAGCCGTCCCGCAGCCGCACGGCGATGCCCTCGTCGGCGCCCCGCGCGGGCCCGGCCATCCGGGCGGTCAGGTGGGCGTGCACGGCGTCGACCTGCTCGGAGTGCACCAGCACCGAGACCGTACGCCCGAGAACCTCCTGGTCGGAGAGGCCGAACTGGCGGGCCGCGGCGGGAGACTGCCAGCGCACGGCCAGGTTCGCGTCGAGGATC
>DASRYP010000593.1:0-11770 GCA_035687165.1 Actinoplanes sp.
GCGCCGATCGCCCGCATCAGCGCGTCCTTCACCCCGTCGGGGGCGTGCGGGTTGCAGAGGAACGCCTGGCGCATCTCGGTCGCGGCACCGGCGAACTCGCTGAGCACGAGTGCGCCGCCGGTGTCGGCCCGGCAGGCCACATACTCCTTGGCGACCAGGTTCATGCCGTCGCGCAGCGGGGTCACCATCATGACGTCGGCCGCCACGTACATCGCGGCGAGTTCCTGCTTGCTGTACGACTGGTGCAGGTAGTGCACGGCGGGCACGCCGACCCGGCCGAACTCGCCGTTGATCCGCCCGACCTCGCGCTCCACCTTGACGCGCAGTGACTGGTAATGCTCGACGCGTTCCCGGCTCGGCGTCGCCACCTGCACCATCACCGCGTCGCCGACCTTGAGCTTGCCGTCGGCCAGCAGTTCGCGGAACGCCTTGAGACGCAGCTCGATGCCCTTGGTGTAGTCGAGTCGGTCGACGCCCAGGATGATCGTCTTGGGATCGCCCAGTTCGGCGCGGATCTCCTTGGCCCGGGCCTGCACCTTGGGGTCGGCCGCGAGCCGCTCCATCTCGCGCGTGTCGATGCTGATCGGAAAGGCACCCGCCTTGACCTTGCGCCCGTCCACCTGGATCGACTGGCCTTCGTAACGCAGGCCGAGAAGATGCCGGGCCAGCCGTACGAAGTTCTGCGCGGCGAGCCTCTGCTGAAAGCCCACCAGGTCGGCGCCGAGCAGGCCGCGCAGCACCTCGGCGCGGAACGGCATCTGCATGAACAGCTCGATCGGCGGGAACGGGATGTGCAGGAAAAACCCGATCTTGAGGTCGGAGCGCAGCTCGCGCAGCATGGCCGGGACGAGTTGGAGCTGATAGTCCTGCACCCACACCGTGGCCCCCTCGGCGGCGACCTCGGCCGCCGCCGCCGCGAAGCGCTGGTTGACCGACCGGTAGGCCTCGCGCCACCGGCGCCGGTACACCGGAGTCTCGACCGCGTCGTGGTAAAGCGGCCAGATAGTCGCGTTGGACTGGCCCTCGTAGTAGCGCTCCAGCTCGTCGGCGCTCAACGGCACCGGATGGATGTGGATGCCCTCCAGGTCGAACGGCTCGGGTGCCTCGCCGGTGCCTCCGGCCCACCCGATCCAGGTCCCGCCGTGCTCGGTGAGCACTGGGTGAAGGGCGGTGACCAGGCCACCAGGACTCGTGCGCCACTGGCGCTCCCCGTCCGGAGTGGTTACCTCGTCGACGGGCAGGCGGTTGGCGACTACGACGAAGGAACTTCGTTCGGCCACGCTGGGTGCACCTCCGGGTCGTTTCTGTTCCCCTTGCGAGCGTACTGTGCGTAGCAGCACGGGGGCGTACCCAAGTCTTTGCCGCCGTTGTGGACTGCTCTGGCGGCCAGGTGCCATCCTGGGCCGGTGACACCGTCCGCTGATCTTTCCCCGCCTCGGCGGCCTATCTTCTTTCCTGTGGTCATTGCCACCGTTTTCTTGACGATCATCGCGATGGCTGGTGGCTTCGTGCTGGGGGAGCGGCAGCGCAACGACGACCGGACGGTCGGTGGCGGTACGTCCCCGGCTGATCAGGCAACCGAGTCACCGGCGTCGGTTTTCACGCCGCCCGGCCCGTTCTGCCCCGACGAGACGCGTGCGACGGCCGGGCGGGTCGGGCTGACCTCCGAGTTCTGGCAGGTCCTCAAGATCTATACCGACAGCTCCACGTATTGGATCTGTCAGGACGCGAAGGGTGCGCTGGTCTACCAGAGTCGGACCGGCGGCATCGGCACCCCGCTGGTCGAGGGCAAGAACGGGCTTTTCCTCCAGGGGGTGCGGCGCATCGGGAAGGACTCCTACGAGGTGACCGACCAGAAGGGCAACCAGTTCGTGATCACCCCCGACCTCTTCGAGCTGAGGTTCGCCGACGACCGCAGGCCGCAGCGCGACAAGGCACGTCTCGCCGGCTGAGAAGGGAATCCGCCGGCCGCGCCCGGGGTTGTTGAAAGGGGTCGAAGGGCGACCTGGAAAGATTGCCCCTTTGGATCCCCATCCTTTAGCGGTCTGACGGCCGACCAACAACAATCACGGAGGTAGGCCGCACCGTGGCCCAGTTCATCTACGTCCTGGAAAAGGCACGCAAGGCGCACGGCGACAAGGTCGTGCTCGACAACGTGACGCTGAACTTTCTGCCCGGCGCCAAGATCGGCGTGGTCGGCCCGAACGGCGCCGGTAAGTCGACGCTGCTCAAAGTCATGGCGGGGGTCGAGACGCTGAGCAACGGCGATGCCCGGCTGATGCCCGGCTACACCGTCGGCATGCTCGCGCAGGAACCGCCGCTCAACGAGTCCAAGACCGTCCTCGGCAACATCGAGGAAGCGGTTGCCGAGACCAAGGCGAAGCTCGACCGGTTCAACAAGATCGCCGAAGAGATGGCGACCGACTACACCGACGAGCTCATGGACGAGATGGGCAAGCTCCAGGAGCAGCTCGACAACGTCAACGCCTGGGACCTCGACTCCCAGCTCGAGCTGGCGATGGACGCGCTCCGCTGCCCGCCGCCGGACGCCGACGTCACCCAGCTCTCCGGTGGTGAGCGCCGCCGGGTCGCGCTCTGCAAGCTGCTGCTCGAGGCGCCCGACCTGTTGCTGCTCGACGAGCCCACCAACCACTTGGACGCCGAGAGCGTGAGCTGGCTGGAGCAGCACCTGGCCAAGTACGCCGGCACCGTCATCGCCATCACCCACGACCGGTACTTCCTGGACAACGTGGCCAACTGGATCCTCGAGCTGGACCGTGGCCGGACGTACCCGTACGAGGGCAACTACTCGACCTACCTGGACAAGAAGGCGCAGCGCCTCGCGGTCGAGGGTCGCAAGGACGCCAAGCTCAAGCGCCGCCTCACCGAGGAGCTCGAGTGGGTGCGGTCGAACGCCAAGGCCCGCCAGACCAAGAGCAAGGCCCGCCTCGACCGGTACGACGAGATGGCGACCGAGGCCGAGAAGACCCGGAAGCTGGACTTCGAGGAGATCCAGATCCCGCCGGGCCCCCGCCTGGGCAGCACCGTCATCGAGACCAAGGACCTGCGGAAGGGCTTCGACGGGCGGACGCTCATCGATCACCTGTCGTTCTCGCTGCCGCGCAACGGCATCGTCGGCATCATCGGCCCGAACGGCGTCGGCAAGACCACGCTCTTCAAGACCATCGTCGGGCTGGAGCAGCCGGACGACGGCACGGTCCGGGTCGGTGAGACCGTCCAGCTTTCGTACGTGGACCAGAGCCGCGAGGGTCTGCAGGGCACCCAGACGGTGTGGGAGGTGGTCTCCGACGGTCTCGATCACCTGATGGTCGGCAAGGTCGAGATGCCGTCCCGGGCGTACGTCGCGGCGTTCGGCTTCAAGGGCCCCGACCAGCAGAAGCCGGTCAAGGTGCTCTCCGGCGGCGAGCGTAACCGCCTCAACCTCGCGCTGACGCTGAAGATCGGCGGCAACGTGATCCTGCTCGACGAGCCGACCAACGACCTGGACGTCGAGACCCTGGGCAGCCTGGAGAACGCCCTGCTCGAGTTCCCGGGCTGCGCCGTGGTCATCTCCCACGACCGGATGTTCCTCGACCGGGTCGCCACCCACATGCTCGCGTGGGAGGGCACCGACGAGGAACCCGACAAGTGGTTCTGGTTCGAGGGCAACTTCGACGCGTACGAGAAGAACAAGATCGACCGTCTCGGCGCGGAAGCTGCTCGCCCGCACCGGGTGACCTACCGCAAGCTCACGCGTGACTGAGTCTGCCGGCGGCGGAAAACCCGAGAAAAGGGCTTGATGGAGCGATTCATCCACGACGTGCCCGTGCGCTGGTCCGACCTGGACGCGTACGGGCACGTGAACAACGCGCGCTTTCTCACTCTGTACGAGGAGGCGCGCGTTGCCATGTTCTTCGTCGGCGCCCGTGAGCACGGGCTGGGCTCCTTCGAGGAGGGCATCGTCATCGCTCGCCACGAGGTCGATTACCTGCGTCCGGTCGACTACGGCGATCCCGTACGCATTGAGATGTGGATCTCCGAGGTGCGCGCGGCCGCCTTCACCGTCTCGTACGAGCTCTTCGACGACGGCGTGCTGGCCAGCCGGGCCAAGTCGGTCTGCGTCCCCTACAACCTGGCCAACGGTCACCCGCGGCGGCTGAACGACGCCGAGCGCGAGTTCCTCCAGCCGTACCTCGAGACGGCTTCGTGATGGTGCACGGCCTGCTCGGCGTTCCCGACGCGGGCGCGTTCCTGGCCCGGCTGACCCGGCTGGACCCGGGCGCACCGGTGCGGATGCGCAACACCGGCGGGCGGGTGGCGCTCTGGGGCCGACTGCCGTGGGAGGTCCTGGTGACCCGCGAGGTGGCCGGGCACGGGCCGGCGGACGCCACGGTCGCGGCCGGCGAGTTGCTCGCCGTGCTGGCCCGTGGCGGCGACGAACTGCCCGCGCGGCGCGACGCCGAGTGGCGCTGGCCGCTGCCCCCGCCCGGCAGCGCGACCGTCGAATCGGTCTCCGGCGCCGAGCTGAGCCGGCTCGCCGAAGCCGCGGCCGGCACCCTGCGCGAGGTCTCGTCCGGCGGTCTGTCGGGCCGCTCGGTGGGTCAGCGCGCCGTCCGTGACGCCTTGCTGGACCACGTAGCCCTCGTGGCCACCCCGGCCGACGGTCGCCCGGTGGAAGTCTCTCAGCGACTCGTTCAGGCGATCTCCCGGATGGGTTTCCTCGGCCCGGGGGAGACCGAGGGGTCAGAGACCCGAATCCGCGTGGCGGGCAGCTGGGTGGGGCTTTCGGCACCATATGGAGTGGCCTGGCTACAGGCCGTCAAGAAATTGACCGTTATGCCTATAGTCAGTCGCCCGAAAGGGTGATGTCCGTTCGTACGAGCGGTCTCGCCCTCCCGTTGGGGGGATGACCTCCGCGACCGGTACGGGTACCGTCGGCCCTCGGATCCACTCGCTACGTCCGGCGGTGGGTTCGCTGGGGAGTGAGGTGCACAACGATGCCGTGGTGGTCATGGCGTCCGGGCTCGGCCGCGAGTAACGCGCCCGAGATCGACGACGATGCGGCGCGCGGTTCGGTGCGTGTCGGCGTTCCGGCACAGCGGGAGCCCGATCGACAGCGGGAGCCCGATCGGCTTCCCGTCCCGGTCGAGCCGGCCGCCGCGTCCAAGGAACCCGAGACCATCGCCCCGGTGACGCTCACGCGCGTCGGCAAGGCACTCGATCTGCTCGACATCCGGTTCCTGGCCGACGGCGGCGGCAGCCTGCTGGCGATGTGGGAGCGGCACGCGGTGCTGTTCACTCTGGAGGGCCCCGACGACGAGATCCTCGTCATGCGCGCCCGCCCCCACGCGACCGTCCCGCCCGACTGGGCCGATCGCGCCTACCGCGTGGTCAACGAGTGGAACCACACCCGCCGCTTCTGCAAGGCCTACGTCGGCGACGCTACCGAACGGACCCAGCTCCCGATCTACGCCGAACTGCAGATCCCCCTGGCCGCCGGCACCCACGACGCTCTCCTGGTCGAGCTCCTCGACTGTGGCGCGGCCGTAGCCACCTCCTTCGTGGACTGGCTGCACGACGAGGGTGCCCTGCTCTAGCCGGCGGCCCCGACTAGCGGATCGGGAACAAGCCCACCCGACCGTGATACTCCTTGCCGAGCTGATCGGTGTCCGACCCCACCAGCAGCCCCTGCGGAAGCGCGACGAAGACGCGGACGCCCACGCCTCGCTTGCGGCTCGGGTTCCAGGAGAGCGACCGCCCGGTGGTCGGACTGACCGCCCCGATCCCCACGCGCGCCACCGCTCCCGGCCCCGGGCCCTTGGCGTCCGACCCGAGCGGATTGTCCAAGTACCGTTGGTGCCCACCCAGATAGACCGCAGAACCGGTCACCGCCACCGCATAGAGCGAGTCCCCGCCCGTACGCTGCACCCAGGTCGGGTTGTGCCGGCCGGCCCCGCCGGCCTCGAAACGGGCCGCCGAGTCGCAGAGCCGGTCCGCCGCCGAAGCGCGCCCGGTCGCCGCGACCACGAAGTAGGAGCCGTCCGGCGAGAACTTCACCTGGCGCAGGTACGTGTCGAAGCCCTTCATGCACTGCGGCTTGTACGCGTCGGTGTACCAGCTCGTGAGCTGGGCCGCCGGGCCCGCGACGTCGAACATCGCGAGCTGCGTACGGTCCTGGCCGCTCGCCCGCAGCAGCGCTCCCACCGCGACCAGCTTGCGCCCGTCCGGCGAGATGTCGAAGTGCTCGACCCGGGTACGGGCGAGACCGGGCGCGCTCAGCTTGGTGTCGAAGCCGGTGTCCACGGTCCCCGTGGCCGCGCTCAGCCGGGCGAGCCCGGCCCGGCGTACCCCGCTCATCACCTGGAACGTCCCCGCCGCGTACAACCGGCTTCCGCGTACCTGCACCGACCGCACGTCGCCCCACGCGATCTTGGCGCCGAACGCGCTGACCCGCTGGCCGCCCATCGTGAGCTTGGTGATGCCGCGCTGCCCGATGCCGTTCACCGTCTTGAACGCGCCGCCGGCGTAGACCGAGCCGTCCGTTCCCGCGGCGAGCCCGTAGACCGCTCCGTCCACCTTCGGGGCGAAGCCGCGGATCGCGCCGTCCTTCAGGCCGAACGCGAAGATGTTCTTGCGCGCGAACGTCGTCCGGCGGGCGGCGTCGGTGACCTTGGTGAAGATGCCGCCGACGACGACGGTGTCGCCGACCACGGCCATCGACCAGACCGTGCCGTCCAGGACGTGCGGTGTGTAGTCGACGGGGTTGGGCGACACCACGGTGGAGTGGGCCAGGTCGGCCGCTGCGGGGTGTGCGCACGCCACAGCGGCGGCGGCGACGGTGGCAGCGGCGATCAGGCGGCGGCGCATGGCGAGCTCCTGGTCGTAACACCCGATTTCTCAGGCGATGGTCGGGCTTGTCACCCGCTCAACGACCTAGCCAACGCGGGAGACACGATGAGCTCAGCTGTTGACCATGAAGTAAGCCGCGCGCTCCAGATAGTTCCAGAGCTCGTCGTGCTGGGGCTGGGGAAGCTGTAGCGAGTCGACCGCGTCGCTCATGTGCTTGAGCCACGCGTCGCGGGCGGCCACGTCGACGACGAAGGGCGCGTGCCGGATGCGCAGCCGCGGGTGTCCCCGGGTGGACGAGTAGGTGTTCGGGCCGCCCCAGTACTGCATGAGGAAGAGCGTCAGCCGGTCGGCGGCCGGTCCGAGGTCCTGCTCGGGATACATCGGCCGCAGCAGCGGATCCTCCGCGACGCCCGCGTAGAAACGGTCGACCAGGCGCCGGAAGGTCGGCTCGCCGCCGATGGCATCGAAAAAGGTGGGTTCTTGGGGGGCGGGTGCGGTCACCCGTCCATCCTGCCAGTCCGCCGGGGCGTCGTCCGCCGCGGTAACGACCGCCGGAGTGTGACACTGGTCGTGTCAGGGCCGCTCCGGAGTGCTGCCGGCCGTCGGCCGCACCGGGGCCGGTGCCGGCATCTGGTCCAGCGGGTCCGACGCCGCGGCCGCGTCCGTGGCCGCCGCGAACGTGGCGGCACGGGGCCAGCGGTACGCCAGGAACGCCAGCGCGACCGTGCCGCCCACGCTCCACAACCCGACCACCAGCGGCAGCCAGAAATGGTCGGCCAGCAGCCCGGTGACCACCACGGCGCCGAACTGGCTGAACTGCAGCCCGGTCTGCATCACGCCGTAGGCCCGGGCGCGGTAGCCGTGCGGCAGGATCAGCACGAACTTGCTGTTCAGGGTGGGCATGACGCCGCCCTGAGCGATCCCGGACAGCGCCACCAGGATGGCCACGATCGGTGCCGGCGGTGCGGCGATCGCCGGCACCAGCGCGAGGGCCGACAGCACGGCGAGCGGCCGCACGAGCCGGTCGCGCAGCCGAGGCCCGGCGAGCCGGCTGATCAGCAGCCCGCCGACCACGAAGCCGATCGGCCCGGCCGCCATGATCAGTCCCTGGTTGAGTCCGCGGGTGGCCGGGTCGCTGTTGTCCTCGGCGGCCCACGCGGCGGCCAGGCCCTCGGGCACGATGGCGAACATGGTCAGCACGAAGACCATGACCGCGATGGCCCGCAGCGTGCGCGCGCCGAAGACCAGGCGGAAGCCCTCGCCCGCCTCGCGCAGCAGGTGGCGGCGATGGGCGGGGTTGTACGCGGCCGGCCGGGGACGGACCCCGGTGGCGACCAGCAGCGCCGAGACCGCGAAGGTGATCACGTCGATGACCAGCGCGGCCTGCGGGCTGATGCCGGTGGCCAGGGCCGCGCCGGCGAGGTAGCCGATGACCTGGGCGGCCTGCACGCTGGTGGCATTCGTGGCGATCGCGATCGGCAGCTTGTCGCGGCCCACCACCAGCGGCTGGAGCGCTGAGCGGGCCGACTGGGTGGGTGGCGTGCCGAGGGCGGCCAGAAAGACGATCAGCAGCATGACCGGTATCGGCACGTGCGGGATGAGCAGCAGCGCGATGAGCACCATGCGGTACACGTCGGCGGCGATCAGCACCCGCCGGTACGGATGGCGCTCGGCCAGTGCGGAGAGCACGGCGCCGCCGATGACCCACGGGAGGAAGCTGACCGCGAAGGCCGCCGCGGAGAGCAGGACCGACTTGCTCTGCTCGTAGACGAGGACGGTGATGGCGGCCCGGGCGAGGTAGTCGCCGATCCAGTTGATGACCAGCGAGAGGTAAAGGGCCCGATATTCGCGAACGGCAAAGAGATCACGGAATGTGGTCGCTAGCTCGCCCTCCGTAGTCACATCGGAACTGCTGGTTCCGCGTGCATCCGGGTTATCGGACACCAGTCCTCCATCGATTTCGGCGTTCCGCCGGGCTGTGGCGGTCACCGGGCACGCCCGCTCAGAGACGAAGCCTGACGGGAACGTGATGCCGCATGTGCAAATGCTCATGCGGATTCTGCCCGATCGTCCGAGTCGATGCTAGGGCGTACGGCGGGATTGTCGGCCATTCGGTCTAGGCCGGACATCCCCCGGAAGAACTAATCCCAGCTCAGGTCGCCCCGCCCGGCCGATCATCGGGTACGGAATTCTGGAAGTACGCGGGCGGCACCGCGCCACGCGGGAGCAATCGAGAGGCGGCGATGCGTTCGGAGAGCCCCGAGTTCTCCAGCGCCTCGGTGAGCACCCGCCTGAGCTCGCGCTGCACGGTCAGCTGACCGTCCGCGGTGGTCTTGGCGATCGTTCGGATAGTGGCGCCGTCGACGGTCAGTTGCTCGACGCCGACCACGTCCGGCGGCTCCAGGAACTCGGTCTGGTGCTCCGGCTCCTCGGCGATGGACGCGGCCGCCTCCCGTAGCACCGCGATCGCGTGTTCCGAGCTGACGAACCCGATCGGAATGTCGATCACGACCATCGCCCAGCCCTGGCTCTTGTTGCCGACCCGCACGATCTCACCGTTGCGGATGTACCAGAGCACGCCGCGCCCGTCGCGGACCGTGGTGATGCGCAGCCCGACCGTCTCGACCACGCCCAGCGCCTCGCCCAGGTCGACTGTGTCACCCACGCCGTACTGGTCCTCCAGAAGCATGAAAAGACCGGCGATCAAATCCTTGACCAGGCTCTGCGCGCCGAAGCCGAGGGCCACGCCGACGATGCCGGCGCTGGCCAGCAGGGGCCCGAGATTGAAGCCCAGCTCGCCGAAGACGAGCAGCGCCGCCATCGTGAAGACCACCGCGCTGACGAAGCTGCGCAGCACCGACCCGATCGCCTCGGACCGCTGGCGCCGCCGTTCGGGGATGAACTGGCCCTCCTCGGCGGTAGCCGTGACCCGTTCCTTGAGGGGCCTCAGCAGGGCGGGCATCGAGGCCCGGCTGGTGCTGTGGGTCAGCCGGTCGATCGCGCGCTGCAGCAGCCAGCGGATCAAGATCGCGATCAGGATGATGCCGATGATGCGCAGCGGCTTCACGACGATCACGTAGCTGCTGTTGGCCAGCCACCGGTTGTCCGTCCACTCGAAAACCCGGCTGCAGATCACGTCTGTGTTACAGATCGTTGACACGTCGGGGGTCGTGTAGATGTCGGTCGAGGTGGCCGGACTGGGGGTGGGGGTTAGGAGCAACACGGGGAGCAACCGTACCGGGCGGGGCCGGACCGGCTTTCAGCCACCGCACAGCGCGGTGACCTCAGACGTTTACCGCCGAGCCACGGATTGTGCTCGCAATTTGCTTTGTCATCAGGGACTATTGGCGCACGAGGCCTCGTCGTCGACGCCTCGCTACTTGACCACGGAAATAACCAGGAGCGGTGACAAGCACCTAACACCGGAGGGTGATCGCGATGCCTGACATACGACCTACAGTGGGCTCATCCGCGTTGGTTCTGAACGCCACCTACGAGCCGCTGTGCGTCGTATCGGTGCGTCGAGCGACCATCCTCGTCCTGACCGCCAAGGCAGAGTGCGTCTCCGACGGCGACGGCATTCTGCACAGTGCGCACACCACCCTCCCCGTCCCCTCCGTGGTCCGCCTGACCAGGTACGTGAAGGTTCCGTACCGGACGCATGTCGGTCTTTCCCGCCGGGCGATCTTCGCCCGGGACGGCGGACGCTGCTCCTACTGCCGCGGCTCGGCCGAGACCATCGACCATGTCTTCCCCCGCAGCCGGGGCGGCCTGCACGCTTGGGACAACGTCGTGGCCGCCTGCGCCAAGTGCAACCACAGCAAGGGTGACAAGACCCCCGCCGAGCTGGGCTGGCGGTTACACCAGATACCGGCGGCGCCCCGCGGGGTCGCCTGGCGAGTGCTCGGGCACCGCACACCCGATCCCCGCTGGTCGGACTGGCTCGACCTACCCGCCGCCCCGGCCGTGAAGGCCGAGGCGGCGTAGTCGTCTCTAGAGGTTCTTGACGTCCACCAAGGAGGCGAAGACGACGATGTTGTCGGAATAGCCGGTGCGGCCGCCGACCCAGCGGCCGCCGCAGGTCATCAGGCGCAGCGACGGGCGGCTGAAATCGCCGTAGACCCGCTGCGTCGGCAGCTTGCTCTTGTCGAAGTGCTCGACGGAGTTCACCTCGAAGACCGCGACCGACCCGTCGGCCCGGGCCACCTCGATCTGCTGCCCTCGTCTCAGCTTGGGCAGGGCATGGAAGACCGACGGCCCCGTACGGGTGTCCGCGTGCCCGACGATCAGGGCCGGCCCGAACTGCCCCGGGGTCGGCCCGCCGTCGAACCAGCCCGCCTCGTTGTGCCGCTTCAGCGGCGGGACGCCCACCGACCCGTCGGCGGCCAGCCCGACCTCGAGGATCGTCGCCCGCAGCTTGATCGACGGGATGCTCAGCCGCTCGGGCAGGCTCGGGTCGAGCACCGGGAACGCGCGCGGCGGCGGCTCGTCCTCGACCGAATCGCCGAAGATCTCGGTCAGGTCGATGCTGGTGGCCGCGCCGAGGCCCATCGCGACCACGAACAGGCCGAGGAAGAGCAGGGCGAGCGCGATCAGTCCGATCGGCCACGGCTTCTTGCCGCGCATCGGCCGGGGCGCCGTGCGTGGACGCGGCCCGGAGCCGACGGTGCGTAACAGGTGGCGGCCCTGGACCGGCAGCGGCCCGGTGACCCTCCCGGGCAGCGGCGCGACGATCTCGGCCGGGCGCTTGCGCAACACCGACTCGGGCAGGGGTGCCCCGGTCACCGGAGGTGGCTCTCGGCGGCCCATGCGCGTCTCAGCCGAGCCGCCGGCGGCGCAGGGAGAACACGCCCAGCCCGATGGCCACCGCGATGACGGCGAGTCCGCTGCCGATCAGCAGGGGAGCCCGGCGCTCCGGGGC
>DASRYP010000594.1:0-2346 GCA_035687165.1 Actinoplanes sp.
TGGGCTGGATCGTGCTGCGCACCCGATCCGACGCCACCAAGGACATCGAGATCCTGGTTCTGCGCCACCAGCTCGCCGTGCTCCAACGGCGCACGCCACGCCCGCGAATAACCTGGACCGACCGCGCCCTGATCGCCGCCCTCACCCGACTGCTCCCGACACGCCGACGCCTCGGGCTGCTCGTCACCCCGGCCACCATCCTGCGCTGGCACCGCCAACTGATCGTCTGTGAGTGTCGTTGCGGTGCTCCTGGGTGGAGAACCACCAGGCTCGGTGCCGGTGACCCGATGTGACTCGCAACTGATCTGGCCGCTGCGGCGTGCCGTGCGGGTGACTTGTCCGTCGTGGTCGCCGGCACCGGCCTGGCCCACCAGCTGGCCTGACCGGAAAATTATGCCGGGTACGGGGGAATGCGACCACCGGCTCAGCGTGAGCCTCGAGGCTGAGCCGGGACGGGGGAAAGGGACCACCGCTGAGGTGACCCGGCAGGGACGTGTGTCAGCCGGCGGGTTCGAGGGTGACGCGAAAGCCCAGGGCGGTGAGCCCGCTGACATGGTTTCGGATCTTGCGGGTCGTATCGATGCGGTGGGTGTGGTAATCGGGCCCCAGATCATAGAAGCGTGCGGTCGGGTCGGACAGCAGGTGCCAAACAATGACTAGGATTGAGCGCGCGACCGCGACGAGAGCTTTGAGCTTGCCGCGGCGTTTGACGAGACGTCGGTAGCGCTCGCCGAGGAAGGTGTTCGTCTTGGCCGCGGCGGCAGCGGCCTCGCCGAGCACACCTTTGAGGTAGGGGTTGCCCTTACCGGCGGCCCCGCCACGGCGGGTGGCACCGGACTGAATGGTGCGGGGGCAGAGTTTGGCCCAGGACACCAGATGCCCGGCTGTGGGGAAACGACTCATGTCGAGCCCGATTTCGGCGATGATGACCTGCGCCGCCAACGGGCCGATACCGGCGATCTCGTCGAGGCGTTGTGCGGCGGACAGCCGGTTGCCGCCACGATGGGCCGGGGTGCCGTCGGCCCGGACAGACGCCTCGGTGGGGGCCTCGACGGGGACCTCGGTGGCCCTGGTGGGGGCCGGGCGCGGGTCGCACGAACCCTGTGCGTGGACGGCACTGCCGGCACCGCCAGTCCGCGGGTCGCCGGCCCGGGCGGCGAGCAGAGTCTGCAGCAGGAGCTCGGCGCGGGTGGTCAGCTGGTCGATCGTGGCGGACAACCCGTCGATCTGATCGAGGAGCATGCGGGCGATTTCGGCGTGGTGCTCGTCGAACCGGCCGCTCAACGCCTCGACCAGAGCAGCACGTTTGGTTTTCATCCTGCCCCGAGCAAGCTCGGCCAGTCGCCGCGGATCGCGGTCCCCGGCGATCAGCGCCTCGAGCATGTCGCGCACCGAGCGGGTGTCCAACTTGCTGGCCACCGACGACACCTTGATCAGAGCGTCTTCCAGCAGCTTCTCCAGCCGCTGCCAGTGCCGAGTGCGTTCCCGGGTGAGATCCACCCGCAGTCGGGTGTAATCGCGCAACTGTCGAATCTCCATAGGCGGCACGAACGACGGTCGCAACAGGCCCTTCTCGGTGAGCTTGGCCAACCACACCGCATCAAGCTTGTCCGTTTTGGGCCGGCCCGGCAGGTTCTTCACATCGCGGGCATTGACCAACTGCACGTCGAGACCACGAGCCTCCAGCAGATAAAACCAGATTCGCCAGTAATCGGAGGTGGACTCGACGGTGACTTGCTCGATTCCCACCGCCACCAGATGGTCAGCGAGCTCGGTGATCGCGCGAGTGGTCGCCGCCACCTCCCACACCCGGCTGACCCGCCGGCCCGCCGCGCCCGCCTGCGGCAGGCGCGTACACACCATGCCCGAGGCCTTCGCCACATCGATCGCACACACCCGCTCAATCACCAACTCATGGTCGGCGTCAAGGATCTCTGCGGGCTTCCTCATCACCACGCTGTTCTCCGTCCTGGTGCGGGAGTAACCGGACGGGATGCCTGGGGGCCTCGGTCAGGGAACCGAAAGTCTGACCGGCGTGCTCGAAGCGACAGTGCGTGACCCTTACAGGTCGGGGCCCCAGCGCCAGACTGATCAACGGGATCCACGGTCACAGGGACAACTCGGCGTCGGCAGGCACCCCCACCCATTTTCACGTCCGCAAGACGTCACCGGAAGGAGCCCCAGTTACTGATCAGAAGCCTGTCCGCTCCCGCGTGGGGCGTGACCCGTCACAGATATGCCGCTCGGTGACTCCTACCCAGGCCGGTGCCGATCTTTCGACCCGCTCCCCGCTGGAAGGACCAGGCCGGTGCCAATGCTGGCAGAGGTTGTCGATGCCGTCGTCGG
>DASRYP010000595.1:0-3366 GCA_035687165.1 Actinoplanes sp.
GCCGGCTCTTCCGCGTACCAGTGCCGAGGCGTCCACGCCCTGGGGCAGCAGTGGGGCCAGGATGCCGGCCGCTTGCCTCATAGTGTCCTCCTTGGCGTCGGCGTAGGTGGCCAGGGTCGTGGCGCTGAGATCGGCGGGCTACATCCGGCGGTAGGCGCCGTTGGCGAACTGGACATCGGTGAGGACCCCGTTCTGGCCGAGGTGATGGTCACCTCCCGCAGTGGTGAACTCGCCGTTGCAGAGATCTCGCTCATCCGCCGCTGCGTCTCGGCGAGGGTGCCGCGCTGGCGCTGGTACTCGTCGAAGAGTTGCTCGATACGATCGTCCATACCGGTAATTCCTTCCTGCGCGGCAATGAAAGTGATATCTGGAGGCAGGCCGTGCCGACGCTACCCGTTGGTTTGCCAATGGGCATGTCCCTGTTTGGGGAGATCCGAGGGTGTCCCTGGAAGGCCAGCCACGATGTCCCTCTTCGGAACCCTTTTGGCAAGATGACATCATGACTATTTGCCGATCTTATTGCATGCGGCATCTGCGTAAGCATTCAGGGCCACTCCGCGTGGTGATCGTGGGTGGCTGTGCGTGATCGGCGGGCTGGACTGAACTTGATGGTGTGTCGATGCGTGGCTGGGTGTGATCGACGGGTGTCTGGCCTGGAAGAGTTGTCGCGTGAGGAGCTGATCGGGCTCACGCAACGACTGATCGTCCAGGTGGAACAGCTGACCCGGGCGAACCGCGAGTTGACCGATCGGGTCGCCCGGCTGGAGCGCCTGGTTTCGCGCAACAGTGGGAACTCGGGATGCCGCCGTGCGCTGACCTGGTCGCCGCGTTGACCGGGTCGCGTCCGTCGGACGGGTTCGTCCACGCGTTGATCGCCCGGGCCGCGGCCGGGGTGGGCGAGTCGAACCGGATCATCCGCACGTTGATCACGTTGGCGCACGTGGTCTCCTGTGACGAGACCCCGATCCGGGTCGGCCCGCGCAAGGTCAAGAAGTATCTCCTGGTCGCCTGCGCCCACCTCTATACCTGGTACCTGCTCGGTGACCGCAGCCTCGACACGTTCGAGATGTTCGTCCTGCCGGACCTGACCGGTGCCATCGTGCATGACCGCTACCAGAACTACGACGCGAAGATCTTCGCGCACCTGGTGCACCAACTGTGCGTGGCGCACTTGATCCGGGACTGCCAGGACGCCGCCGAGACCTATCCCGAAGCGCACTGGCCGGTCCCGATCCGCCAAGCGCTGCAAGGACTCGTGCACGCCGCGAACCTCGCCCGCGCACAGAAGCTACCCGCGATTGCCGCATCCATGGCCGGTCCGCTGATCGGCGCCTACCGGCACGGGGTGCGGATCGGGCTCAAGGACCTCGCTCGGGTATCCGGGCGTAAACAACCGAAACATCGGGCGCTGCTGGAAGACCTGCGCGACCGTGAGGCCGACATCCTGCGGTTCACCACCGACCTGTGGATCCCACCCACGTCGAACCAGGCCGAACGCGACCTACGGCCGGCGAAGACCCAGCAGAAGATCTCCGGACGGCTCACCAGCGACAAGGTCACCGAACACCGATATGCCATCCGCGGCTACGTCTCCACCGTGACCAAACACGGCGCGGACGTCATGACCGCGATCCGCGACGCCATCCTCGGCCGCCCCTGGACACCACCCACCTGGGCACCCGGCTAACCCACCGCGAGCGACGACCGCCACCACCCATCACACACAGCAACCAACGGCTACGTCATGGAGTGGCCCTGAATGCTTACGCCGGCCCGAGTCGACGGAATGGGATCCAGGGTTAGCAGCGGCTATGTCGGAGCACGGTCTGGCAGTCCATGAGGAGTTTGTTCTAACCGACCTCCTTGCCGATCTCGGAGTCCACCCGGCCACGGAACAATAAGTTCTTGCGCATCGAGCAGGCCGCAAGCCATTCACGCCGAGCACAAGAAGAAGATGGGAAATTGACGGCCACCTCTACTGTGAGTTGATGGTCGATGACGCGATCGACGGTCCGGCGCTGGAACGGATCGATGAGTGGTAACAAGGCTTCGAGGCGCGTGCCGCTCAGGCGCGGGTGCTGGCCGAGCGCACGTCCAGCCTGTCGGCCACCGCGCGCGAAGGCGACGGCATCGTTGAGGTGAGAGCCTGTCCGCCAACGGCGCGCTCTTCAAGGCCCCGAACCGCTTGCCACCGCGTCTCGGCATCGAGGGCCAGTACAAGAACCAGCTGATCCGACGAGTCTTCGCCCAGTACGGCGAGAAGAACCCGGCGTTCGCAAAGCAGCTCCGCGACCGTATCGTCCAGCGCATGAACCCGGATCATGTCTGGGAGTTGCAGCTGGGAGGGCCGGACGACGTGGCGAACCTGCACATCCTCGACGCGAAGGTGAACGGCGGTGTCGGGAACCAGATTCGCCAGCAGATCCGAAACCTGCCTGACTACACGCCGATCACGATCACGATCGTCGGGCCGCGATGACTGTTCCGACGGCTGACCTGGAGACCCTCGTCGCCGCCGCCCGGCCGCTGGTGGAGTCTGATCCCGAACTGGAGATGTTCCTCTCGCTGCCTCCCGGAACCGCCGGCAAGGGTTCCGGGGCGGGGGCCGGGTTCCCTGAGGAGTACCGCCGGGTGATCGAGATCTCGAACGGGCCGCTGTTCGGCCGGGTCGTCATCTTCGACGAGCGGACCGCCGCCGACATGCAGGACTGGATCGAGCAGTCCACCGCCGGCAGCGAGCAGGAGCTCGACCGCCGGACGTGGTTCTGTGCGGGGCTGGTCAACGACAATCCTTTGCTGCTGAACCTCGGCTCCCGGGAGATCTGGGGCTTCCCGGGCGTCGACCGGACATGGTGGATCGACGGCCGGCTCGTGCGGCTGGCCGGCAACCTTGATGACTTCCTGACCGGGACCGTGTTCTCGGCCCGGAACTACGCGGACCTGGTGGGGGACACCACCGAAGATCATTGGCTGGAGCTGTTGAGGCGGCTGGAGGTCCAAGGGGGAAGCCGGTGAAGCGGCGGACCGCGCTGACGGGTCTGGTCGCGGCCGGGGCCGGGCTGGTGGCCTGCGACGCCGATCGGGCTGAGCATGCCGCCCGGCCGCTGCGCCAGCCGGGCATCACCACCCCACCACCGGCCGCGGCCGTGCTGGCGGCGTTCGACGTCCGCGCCGCCGGCCGGCCGGCTCTCGAGGCGTTGCTGCAGCGGCTGAGCGCAGCGGTGACCGAGTCGACCGGCACGCACGCAGGTCGGGGGCGGCCGGTCGAGGTGACCGTGGCGGTGGGCGCGTCGTTGTTCGACGGGCGGTTCGGGCTCGGCGCGCACCGCCCGCGGCGGCTGGTCGAGATGCCGTCGTTCCCCAACG
>DASRYP010000596.1:0-10996 GCA_035687165.1 Actinoplanes sp.
CATGATCGCGGCGAAAAGGGCCTCATCATCCTCGTACGACGTGAGGATCAACCCCCGGATCGACGAGTCGACCGCCCGCACATCACGACACACATCGATGCCGTTGCCATCCGGCAGCCGCGCATCGAGGATCGCCACATCAGGACGCAGCGCCGGGATACGCCCGGCCGCCTCCTGGGCCGAGCCGGACTCCCCGACGACCTCGATGTCGCCGGCGGACTGGAGCAGGTCGACGAGGCCGCGACGAACCACCTCATGGTCGTCAAGGAGGAAGACTCGGATCATCTGACCTTCCTATCCCGTACGCCCGGTCTGGTGAAGGGTCTTTAGTCCTGCCCAGCCGGACAAGCCCAGCCCGACGAGCTCCCGCAGGAGCCGCGCGACCACGTCGGCGAGGGTGCCGATCTCCTCCTGAGACGGGACTTTCGGCCCTGATCGGTCCTCTCCCACCGGCTGCACGCTAGTGCTATGACACCGCTGGAACAGGCCGCCACCGCCGCGCTGCACGCCCCGTCCGTCTTCAACACCCAGCCGTGGAGCTGGCGGATCGACGGCGACACGATGGAGCTGCACGCCGACCCGGCACGGCGGCTCGAGATCACCGACCGGGACGGTCGGCTACTCGTGCTGAGCTGCGGCGCCGCCCTGCACCACGCCCTCACCGCGCTGGCCGCGGCGGGTTGGTCGGCCGACGTCGTCCGGCGGCCGGATCCGGCGCGGCCGTCGTTGCTGGCCCGCATTCGGGTCGGGGCACCCACCGTTGCCGGTCCGGCGGTCGAGCGGCTCGCGTCCGCGATTCCGAGGCGTCGCACCGACCGGCGGCCGTTCGGCCCGCGCACGGTCACGGACGAGGAACTGAGCAGGCTCCGGCTGGCGGTGGAGGCGAGCGGGGCGTACCTGCACGTCGTGCCGCACGACCAGGTCGCCGCGCTGGCGATCTCGGCGGAACTGGCCGGGCACGCCGAACTCGGCGACCGGGACTACCGCGACGAGCTGCGGCAGTGGACGCATCGCCCGGACGGCTCGGGTGACGGGGTTCCGGCGGACACGGCGGTGGAGCCAGGACTGCGCAGAGTTCCCGTACGGGACTTCGCCCCCGACGAACCGGCCGGGCTCGAGGTCGGCACGGCGCACGACGAAGGCGCCGCGTACGTGATCCTGTTCGGCCGGGGCGACGACCTCGGTGACCTGCTGCGGGGTGGCGAGGCGCTCTCGGCGCTGCTGCTGCTCGCCACGGCGGACGGGCTCGCCACGGCACCGCTGAGCGACGCGGTCGAGGTGGAGTGGCCGCGGTTGCTGGTGCGGGGCCTGCTCGCCGGTCTAGGCGAGCCGTACCTGGTGGTGCGGCTCGGCTACCCCGCCGAGGCGGAGCCGTTGCCCCCGCGCCCACGCCGCCAGGCGACCGAGGTGATCGTCAAACACTGATGCGATGTCCTGGCGGGCTGAAGATTTGATCTCGGCAAGCGCTCTCGGCGGGAGGGTGGCACGACAGCGGTTGGTAACGTCGACGGGCTCGGTCGTCCGTCACTTCAGGTAGCCGTAGTTGTCGCACGTGCGGCGCTGCACGACGCAGTCCTTGGTGCGCTTGTTCATGGCATCGACGTCCCACACCACGAAGGCGTCGCCGTGCATCGAGGAGGCGCTCTTGCCCACCTTGTCCGAGGAGAGGTAGTAGCCCTGCTTGCTGCCCTTCACCCCGTACTGGATGTCGAAGGTGATGGCGGGGATCCGCACCGGGTGGCTCGACGGGCAGCCCCGGTCGCTGCCGAAGGCGACGTGGGCCTTGTGGGTGGGGCTGTCCAGATGCTTGCCGTCCCAGCAGTCGGGGAACTGCATCATGTAGTGCAGGGTGGCGTCCCCGCCGCAGATGGGCCAGTTGCCGTTGTCGCTGCGGGCTATGCCGTCCAGGTCGCCGGGACCGTAGAAAGCGCAGTAGAACTGTCCCTGCGCGCCACGCGGGGTCGGCACCTTCTTCTTGGCGTCGCCGGTGATCATCCGTAGGCCGTTGGGGATCGGCAGCACGTCCTTGGAGCTCGGGCGCAGCGAGCGGTAGTAGACGCGGAAGCCCGTGGTCTCGACCGGTTTGCCGGTCGCGTTGTCGTAGAGCGTCGGCACCCAGTACGCGGAGTGGTCCTGCGCCGGCTTGCAGGTGGTGGCCGTGAACTTCATCAGGTCACCGGCCGTGGTCTGCGCGTCGAGGGCCTTGTTGCCGACAAACGAGTGCATGTGTGAGGCGCCGGGCAGTCCGGGCAGCACGATCGGGTCGTCGGCCAGGCGGTGGCTGTACTTGCAGTCGGCCCGAAACTCCGGCAGGTTCCCGACCCCGGCCGGCACCGGGTCGACCTTGCGGGCCCGGTAGGCGGCGACCTGCTTCTGCCAGACCGCCGCGTCGACGGCGGTCCAGCCGGGCTTGGCGGGCGCCTGGCGCACGACGGTGGTCGCCGTGGCCGTGCCCGAGGCGGAGACGGAGGTCGTCGGGGTCGCCTTGCCCGAGGGTGCCGCGGCGGCTCGCGTAGCAGTGGGCAGCGGGCCGGCCGGTGACGTCGGGGCGATGCCGGCCGCGTTCGACGGCCGGAGGTCGTCGCCACCGGTACCCGCCAGCGCGACCGCTCCCGCCGTCACCGCGACGGCGGCTACGGCCACTCCGGCGCAGACAACAGCGAGCCCTCGCCTGCCGCCGCCGGTTTGCCGCCTATGCCCAGGACCGCGGTTCGTCGTGTCTGACACAGAACACCCCTCACAAGGACAAATTCTTGATCCCTGCAGAAGGAGACGCCCCGCGCGACGCCCGATAACCGAAAAGCCGACCCGGAATCGGTCACCACCGGAGCGATGTGCAGCCGCGGCTCGTCGATCGGACCAGCGGCCAGGAACTCGTTGACCATACAATGTAGACGAGATCGACTGTCGTCTTTTGTTACGCTGCACGTCAGTCGATGGCCGGCAGCCAACGCCTTCCGCCCCGAGTCACGAACGGACCCGCCCCGTGACGTCGCGCCCAAGAAGCCACGGCAACGGAGACACCCCGGAGCCCCCCGATCGAGGCGGCCCGCCGCGGCGGCCTGGCCACGGCGGAGACGACGCACCCACCATCGCCGCGGGTCAACAAATCGCGGCGCGGATGGCGGAGGAGGGACGAGCGGGTGCTGGTCACAATGCGATCGGCGGCGTCGGCGCGGAAGGAACACCGCAGTCCGCGGCGCCGCCGGCAGGAGATCTCGAGCTCAACGCGGTCATGAACCGATACGACCAGCTCGGTGAATCCCCACCTCCGTTCAACATCGCGCGCAACGACGACGCATTCGGCGGCAACGGCGCGCACACTCTCGACCATCACGGTCCCGGACTGCCCCTGCGGCGAACCCCGAACGTGCGAACTGTCGAGGGACGAATCTACGGCGACCAACCGTGGCGGCACCCCGAGACGCGGTCCTACCGATGGACCGACCACACAACGATGAACCGCGAGATCAATCGCTATGTCGAGGAGAACTGGGAAAAGATCCGCAGCGACCTGGCGCTGACCGGACGACACAGCGGCGGCTTCGACGCTCATCACCGGATCGGCGAGGGGTACTACAACAAAGGGATGCATGGCGCGGGCCTGCGCCAGGCTGAGTACGGAGCGACCAGCCTGGTGACTGTGAGGATCAAACTCGTCCCCGGCTCAGACCCGCCACAGCCGTTCATCGTCTCCGCTTTCCCGTCCGGACTACTCTAAGGCTGTGGATCAGAGTCGCCTTCCGGAACCGTTGCGGGCCCGCATGGCGGAGTTGGATGCTCGCTCGTCGCTGCAGCGGGTGCGTGACCTCCTGCGGAGTTATGTCCTGGGTGCTGACGGGCTCGAAGACGTGCGGGCGGAGTTCGCGGACTCGGCTCGAACGTCCACCCGCTTCCTGCGCCAGGACCTCGCGGCCGTCGAAACGGTTCTTGCCGCCGACCTTTCGCCGGGCACGCTGCTGCGGCTGGTCGAGGACGACGCGAACTGGGGACTCGACCACGACCCGACCGACGCCCGCGCGGCGGTTTTCCTTCGGGAGGTCGCCGACGTCCTTCGGTCGGTCATTGGGGACATCGATGATTGACGTGGCGCGGTAGAAAGAGAGGGTGACCGAGCCTCTGCTGGATCCGGACAGTTCGCGGGACTATCTGCGGGACTGGAAGGGGCGCGTCGACCGAGCCGCGGCGGCCACCCAGGTCATGAGTGAGCGGCTCGGGCATCTGCGGATCAGTGCCGGCGACGGGAACGGGCTGGTCGAGGTCGTGATCGACGTGAGTGGCGTGCTGGTGGAGGTTCGGTTCACCGAGCGCATCCAGCAGGTCTCGACCGAGGCCGTCTCCCGGGCTGTGATGGCGGCCCTCGGGATCGCGCGGCGCAAGGCGGCCCAGGCCAGTCACGAGATCATCAGCGAGACGATGGGGCCGGATTCGACGGCGGCACGGGTGATCGAGGAGCGGCTGTTGCGGGGGGTGGCGGCGAATGAGTGACGGGTTCTCGGTCGACGCCCAGCAGATTCGGGCGCACGCCACCAAGGTGGACGCTCTTCAGCAGCGGTTCGCGGCGATCAAGTCGGCCAGCTCCGCCATTGTCCAGGACGATGCCGCGTACGGCATGCTCTGTGGATGGATGGCCGGCATTCTCGAGGCCCGGCACACCAAGCAGAACGAGCTTTACGCGTACGTCGAGGAGAATCTCCGCCTTGCCTCGGACGCACTGATCCGCACCAGCCAGGACTACGAGCTCGCTGATGACGCCGCGGCCGAGCGGCTGCGCAAGGCCGGGGGGCATTGATGCCCGACCTGATCGCCGTCGTCTCGACCGGGCCGGGCACGTCGGGGGCCTCGCTGGTCGACAGCTTCCAAGGGCTGCGCCAGTCGATCGCGGGCGGCGGCTGGGTCGACCAGGCGCTCGCCGGTGGGGCGTTCGCGCTCGAGGCCGCGGCGGCGGTGCTCGACCCGTTCAGCACGCTGCTCGCGAACGGGCTGGGCTGGGCGATGGAATACTTCGAGCCGCTGCGGGAGGTCCTCGACCGGCTGGCCGGCCTGCCCGACCGGGTCGCCGCGCACGCCGCCACCTGGGAGAACATGGCCGGTGAGCTGTCCACGATGGCGGCCGACCTGCAGGGTGCCCTCGCCGTCGACCTGCCCGACTGGACAGGCCCCGCCGCCCTGACCTATCAGAGCCTGATGGCCAACAACGTCGACGCTCTCGGTGGGCTCTCGTCACTGGCCGCGACGATGGCCGTTTCGACTCAGGCGGCGGGCAACCTGGTCACGTTCACCCGGGATGTCGTGCGCGACCTGATCGCCGACCTCGTGGCGCGCGTGATCGTCTGGGCTGCCGAGTCCTTGCTGATCGTGACGATTCCCGTGGTCGCGGCGCAGATCGCCGGCGCCGTGGTGAAGTGGGCCGGCCGGATCCTGGGCTACACGAGCGCTCTCGTCACCAGCCTCACCAACCTCTCCCGCCTCGTCGACGGGTGACATCGGTGCCGCCACGCACCCCGACGTGCGGTACCGGTAATCACTTCGCCACGTAATCGTGCCATCGTCTGACTGTGAACGATCAGCGCCGGGCACCGGCCTACCTGGACGAGATCCGCAGCCTGATGCGGCAGGTGATCTCGTCCGACGATCCCTCGGTGCCCGCTGCGGCTGTCCTGGCCGCACTGCACGACCACCTGGAGGCCGAGGACTTCGCGACCAGCCTCTACCTGCTGTGGGGCGTGCTCGGCGAAAGCGAATGGCTCTCGGGGCAGGCGGAGCAGGCGGCCCGGGAGTGGCTAGCCCTCGACCATCGTGACCGGGAGGCGGTCCGCGCCTATTACGACCATTGGCTGTACGACGTCTGCGGCTACGAACGCGGCAGCCGCTAGCCCGCCGGCGAGAACGCCGTATCGTGCTCCAGGGCGACGGCCGCACGAGAACAGCAGGTGAGCGACGTGAAAGGTGGACCCCGGGCTGGACTCCGCCGCGGGCCGGCCGGCGCGGGGCGCAACCGCGCTCTCCCTCGCCGGCCCGCGACGGACGCTTACCCCTCCAGAACCGGTTCGAGGGCCGGCTCCACCTCGGTCCACTGTGCGGATTCGGCCGATCGGCTCACCGCGTCGAGCACCAGCTGCACCTGCAGCGCGTCGGCGAACGACGGGGTGGGCTGCTGACCGGTGGCGATCGCCTCGATCAGGTCGCGTACCTCGTGGGTGAAGGTGTGCTCGTAGCCGATGCCGTGGCCGGGCGGCCACCACGCGGCCATGTACGGGTGGTCGGACTCGGTCACCAGGATGCGGCTGAAGCCCTGCTCGCTGCTGGGCAGCGCGCCGTCGTAGAACTCGAGCTCGTTGAGCCGCTCGAAGTCGAACGCGAGCGAGCCGAGCGAGCCGTTCAGCTCGACGCGCAGCGCGTTCTTGTGGCCGGTGGCGAAGCGGGTGGCCTCGTACGACGCTACCGCTCCCCCGTCGAGGCGGGCCAGGAACAGGGCCGCGTCGTCGACGGTGACCTCACCCAGACCGCTGCCGTCGGCCGCCGCGGACAACCCGGCCGACGCGCCAGGCAGCGGCCGCTGCTTGATGAACGTCTCGGTCAGCGCCGACACCGAGGTGATCGACTGCCCGGTGACGAACTGGGTGGTGTCGATGATATGAGCGCCGATGTCACCCAGCGCCCCCGAGCCGGCCAGTTCCTTGCGCAGACGCCAGACCAGCGGGAACTCCGGGTCGACGATCCAGTCCTGGAGGTAGCTGGCCCGGACGTGCCGGATCTCGCCGATCCGGCCGTCCTGCACCAGTTGCCGCATGAGGGCCACGGCGGGCACCCTGCGGTAGTTGAAAGCACACATCGCCCGTACGCCGGAAGAAGCGGCCACGGCGGCGGCCGCAGCCATCTCCCTCGCCTCGGCCACCGTGTTGGCCAGCGGTTTCTCGCACAGCACGTGCTTGCCGGCGGCGAGCGCGGCCAACGCGATCTCGGCGTGGGTGTCGCCGGGAGTGCAGATGTCGATCAGATCGATGTCGTCCCGATCGATCAGGGTCCGCCAGTCGGTGGTGTGTCCGTCCCAGCCGAGCTTCGCGGCGGCGGCCGCCACCCCTTCCGGGGAACGGCCGCTCACCGCGGTCATCCGTGCCGACAGCGGCAGGTCAAACGCGTGGTTGACGGTGCGCCACGCTTGTGAGTGCGCGGCGCCCATGAACGCGTAGCCGACCATGCCGACCCGCAGCTGCTCCGACATCGAAATCCCCTCTTAGAAGCCGAGCTTGACGTACTGCGCGGCGTTGTCCTTGGTGATCGTCTCGGAAGCGAGGGTGATCTCCTGCGGCACCTGCAGCTCGACCAGGTCGCTCAGACCCTTGCCCTGCCCGATGAGCCGGGCGAGCGAGATGGCCGAGGAGGCCATCGACGGGCTGTACGTCACGGTCGCCTTGAGCACCGAGTCGTCCTTGGTGATCGCGTCGATCGCCTGCTTCGAGCCCGCGCCGCCGACCATGAAGAACTCGCTGCGGCCGGCCTGCTTGATCGCGGCGAGCACCCCAATGCCCTGGTCGTCGTCGTGGTTCCAGAGCGCGTCCATCTTGGGCAGCGCCTGCAGCAGCGCGGTCGCGGCGGCCTGGCCGGAGTCTGCGGTGAACTCCGCCGGGCGCCGGTTGGCGACCTTGAGGCCGTACTGCGCCAGGGCCGTCTTGAAGCCCTCGCTGCGCTCCTGGGTCAGTTCGAGCGAGTCGATGCCCGGGATCTCGCCGATGATCCCGCCGGAGACGCCCTTGGTCTTGAGCTGTTCGCCGATGTAGTGGCCGGCGGCGAGGCCCATGCCGTAGTTGTCGCCCTTGATCTGCAGTCGGAAGGCCGCCCGGGACGGGAACGCCCGGTCGAGGTTGACGACCGGGATACCGGCCTTCATCGCCTCGAGGCCGGCCGCGTCGAGCTCCTTGCCGTCGGCCGGGAGCATCACGATCACGTTGGGCTTCTGGGCGATGAGCGTCGACACGGCGGCGCGCTGGGCGGCCGCGTCGTTGCCCGACTCGACGGCCCGGAACTCCACGTCGGAGTACGCCGCGGCCTGCGCCTTGGCGTTGTTGGTGATCGCCGCGAGCCAGCCGTGGTCGGCGGCCGGGGCGGAGAAGCCGATGACGACCTTCTTGCCGGTGGCGGCGTTCGGGTTGGCGCTCGCGTCGGTGTTGGCGTTCACCTGCGCGGTGGTGTCGGGTTCGTTGCTGGTGCAGGCGGTCAGCAGGGCGCCGGCACCGACCGCCGCACCACCGAACAGAATGCGCCTACGGGACAAAGCGGACATGATTCCTCCCAAGGAGTACCCGGGTCGAGCGGAGCCGGGCGAAAAGAGATCAGCGCTTGAACAGTTGCGTGAGAGAGCGGTAGCGGAATTGCTGGATCAGGACGGCGGCCACGATGATCGCGCCCTTCACCATGTTCTGGACCTCGGTGGAGAGGTTGTTGATCGCGAAGAGGTTGGTGATGGTGGAGAAGACCAGCACCCCGAAGAGGGCGCCGACAATAGTGCCGCGACCGCCACTGAGCAGCGTGCCGCCGATGATGGCAGCGGCGATCGCGTCGAGTTCGTACAGATTCGCCATGGCTGCCTGAGCGCTGGTCGCCTGCGAGGTGAGCATGATCGCGGCGATGCCGCAGCAGAGGCCGGAAAGCGCGTAGAGCAGCATGGTGTGCCGCTTGACGTTGATGCCGGCGAGCCGGGCCGCCTCAGGGTTGCCGCCGACGGCCACCGTGCGCCGGCCGAAGGTGGTGCGGTTCAGCAGAACCCAGCCGGCCGCGACGACCAGGCCGAGGATCCACACCAGCAGCGGGATGCCGAGCAGCTTCGTACTCGCGATGTCGTTGATCGTGGTGTTCGCCGAGACCTGCGTCTGCTTGCCGGAGATCTGGGCGGCGAGACCCCGGGCGGCGACCAGCATCGCCAGGGTCGCGATGAAGGGCACCAGCTTCCCGTACGAGATCAGTACGCCGTTGACGAGGCCGACCGCGATGCCCACGACGAGCGCCGTGAAGATCATGCCGCCGGCGCCGTAGCTCTGGGTCGAAAGAGTCGTGGCCCAGACCCCGGCCAGCGCGATGATCGCGCCGACGGAGAGGTCGATGCCACCCCCGATGATCACGAAGGTCATGCCGACCGTGACCACGCCGATCGCCGACGCCTGCTGCAGGATCGTCAGGAAGTTGTGCTTGACCCAGGTCGGGTCGCTGTAGAGGTCGGGCTTCGTGATGATGCCGACGATGACGAGCAGGACCAGCACGCCGACGAGGCCCAGATTGCGCAGGACTCCCTCGTCGATCTTGCGGCGCTGCTGCTTGGCGGGCGCCTCGGAGGGCGCAGTCTCGGTGATCATGCTGGCTCCCCTTCCAGGATGGACTCGGTCGTGAGCGACCCCGCCATCACGAGGTCGAGGACGATGTCCTCGTCGAGTTCGGAGGCGGGTGCCTCACGGATGATCCGGCCCTCGCGCATCACCAGCACTCGGTCGGCCAGACCGAGCACCTCGGGCACCTCGCTCGAGACGAGGAGCACCCCGACGCCACGCGCGGCCAGATCGTGAATGACCTGGTAGAGCTCGGCCCGGGCGCCGACATCGACGCCGCGGGTGGGCTCGTCCAGCAGCAGCAGCCGGGTGTCGTCGAGCAGCCATCGGCCGACCACGACCTTCTGCTGGTTGCCGCCCGAAAGCGTGCGGATCGGGCGATTGACGTCACGCGGCCGCAGTTCGAGCGCGTCGGCCGTCTTGGCGGCGGCCCGACGCTCGCCGTTCGCGTCGGTGAAGCCGGCCTTGGCGAAGCCGGAGAACGAAGCGAGCGTCATGTTCTTGTAGACGGGCTCGTCGAGCAGCAGAGCCTGGCTCTTGCGCTCCTCGGGCGCCATCCCCATGCCCTTGCGCACGGCGCGGCCGACACTGGTGATCCGGTCACCGTCGAGGGTGACCGTGCCGGTATCCGCGCGGCGGGCGCCGAAGATGGTCTCCAGCAGCTCGGACCGGCCCGAACCGACCAGACCGGCGATGCCGACGATCTCGCCCGGGGCGACGGTGAGGCTGGCGTCGGCGAACTCGCCCTGCCGGCCCAGACCCTCGACGACCAGGATCGGATCGTGCTGCGCGGGTGGGCGGCGCGACGGGAAGACGTACTCGATGCTCCGGCCGGTCATCCGACTGACCAGATCGCGGGTCGGCGTGCTGCGGGCCGGCAGGTTGGCCGCGGTGGTGCGGCCGTCCTTGAGCACCGTGACACGGTCGCCGATCTCGCGGATCTCCTCGAGCCGGTGGGAGATGTAGATGACCGCGATGCCCTGGGCCGTCAGCTCCCGGATGATGCGGAACAGGTTCTCCACCTCGTCATGAGCGAGCACCGCACTGGGCTCGTCCATGACGATCAACCGGGCGTCGTGCGAGAGGGCGCGGGCCATGCTGACGATCTGCTTGCCGGCGGCGGGCAGGTCGCGCACCATCGTGCGCGGCGGGATCTCGGCGTGGCCGAGCCGGCCCAGGATCGCTCGGGTCCTCTGCGCGGAGGCACGCCGGCGGCTGAAGCCGAAGCGGCTGTTCTCGTGGCCGAGGAACGCGTTCTCGGCGACCGACAGATCGTCGACGAGGTCGAGCTCCTGATAGATGGTCGCGATGCCGGCGCGCATGGCGGCCTGCGGCGTGGCCGGCGCGAACGGCTCGCCCAGAAAGTTGACCTCGCCGCTGTCGGCGTGGTGCACACCGGCCAGCACTTTGATCAGCGTGGACTTGCCGGCGCCGTTCTGTCCAAGCAGGCAGTGCACCTCGCCGGCGCGCACCTCGAGCTGCACGCCGTCGAGCGCCCGCACGCCGGGGAACGTCTTCACCACATCGGTGAGCTGCAGGACCACCCCGTTTACGGCCCCACCCACGGCTTCGCCCACCGCCCCGCCCGCCGCTTCGCCCACCGCTCCGCCCGCCGCTCCGCCCACGGCTTCGCCCGCCGGGGAGCTCATGGCGCCGTCCTCCGGGGCGCTCATGAC
>DASRYP010000597.1:0-2174 GCA_035687165.1 Actinoplanes sp.
GGGGTGGGCCTTGAGGTAGTTCAGGTGCAGGTCGTACCGGTCCACGGGCTTGAGCGACAGTTTCAGCTTGTCGACCGTGGGCGTGCTGTTGCCGACGAGGTCCATCCGCGTGCAGTGCCCGCAGTACTGCGGGCAGGTCGAGAGCAGCTCCGCCAGCACCTTGGTCGGGTAACGGTGGGTGAGCCCTTCGGCCACCCACATGTCGTGCTCGTGCAGGGAGTCGCGGGTCGCGTGCGGGTGGGACGGCCAATCGAGGTGACGGTCGGTGGCGACCGGCAGCATGTAACGGCGGATCGGGTCGGCATAGAACGCGTCCGTGTCGGGCTCGCGGTCGGGGACCATCGTGTTGAGCATCTGCGGCGGGAGCAGCATCGACATGGTCGCCAGGCGCTTCTGGTCGGTCTCGAGATCGACGTAGAAACGCTCCTCGAGCAGGTCGCCCATGACGGCGCGGAGCTGCTTGACGTTCTTGACACAGTTGACCCGCTGCCATTGCGCGGACTGCCACTGCTCGGCCGTGACGTCGCGCCACCCCGGGAGCCGGGTCCAGTCGGGCTCGACGAGGGTGCGGCGGCGATATTCGTACGGCTGTCCGGCGGGCTGGGTCAACGGTGCCTCCCTGATCGAACTACTGGCCTGATCAACTGTTCGGACGGTCTCACGCTACTGGAAGATATCCGGTCGAGAAACCGTCTGGCTGAAGGATTTACGGTGTGGATACAGTGAGAGCTCCTTGATTTCTTGGTGTCAACATGAGCGCAGGTGGGACGAATGGCGTCTTCTGTCGGACTTGATCGTGTTTTGGAGCCCCTCGGCGTGCTGCCGCAGGCGGCCTGGCGACTCGACGCGAGCCCCGAGATCAAGGACGACGAGGTCCGCGTCCGGGTGGAGCGCCTGAACCTGGACGCGGCGAGCTTCCGCCAGCTCGCCGAGAAGCACGGCGGCGACGGTGCAGCGGTCCGCGCCGAGGTTCTGGAGATCGTCGAGACCCGCGGCAAGATGCACAACCCGGTCACCGGCTCGGGCGGCATGCTGATCGGCGTCGTCGACGAGGTCGGCCCGCGCTCGCCGCTGCCGGTCAAGAAGGGCGACCGCGTCGCGACCCTCGTGTCGCTGACCCTGACCCCGCTGCGGATCACCGACGGCCTGCGGGACTGGGACGGGCGTGGCGAGCAGGTCCCCGCCGCCGGCACGGCCATCCTCTTCGGCCGCTCGATCGTGGGCGTCCTGCCCGACGACCTCGCCCCCGAGCTGGCCCTCGCGGTCTACGACGTCTGCGGCGCACCCGCGCTCACCGACCGCGTCGTCCGGGAGTACGACAACCCGACCGTCGCGGTCCTCGGCGGCGCCGGCAAGAGCGGCTCCCTGGCCTTGGCCGCGGCGCGACTGGCCGGTGCCCGCACGGTGGGAATCGTCCGTGACGAGGGCGAAGCCGCCGCGTTGCGTACCGCTGGCGTGGCCGACACCGTCGTCGTCGCCGACGCCCGCAATCCGGTCGAGGTCGCCGCGGCGCTGGACGAGCCGGCGACGATCACGGTCGTCTGCGTGGATGTGCCCGGCTGCGAGCACGGGGCGATCCTCGCCACCGCCTCCGGTGGCACTGTGATCTTCTTCTCGATGGCCACCAGCTTCCCGGCCGCCGCCTTGGGCGCCGAAGGCCTGGCCGCCGACGTGACGATGCTCATCGGCAACGGCTACGTCCCTGGCCACGCCGAGTTCGCGGTCGACCTGCTGCGCCGGGTTCCCGCGGTCCGGGCTCTCTTCGAGGCGCGGATCGCGGGACACTGACGCCCATGACAGCACCTGACCACGGCGGAAAACCGACTCATCGCGGGGAGACCCCCTCCGTCCTGTACAGATCCGGCCGCTTCTACTCCGCCGCCGACCCGCGGGCCACCGCCATGCTGGTCCGTGCCGGCAAGATCGCCTGGCTCGGCGCCGACCCCGACGCCCCCACCGCCGACCGCGTCGTCGACCTCGAGAACGGCCTGGTCACCCCGGCCTTCGTCGACGCCCACCTGCACGCCACCGACACCGGCCTGGCGATCGACGGCCTCGACCTGTCCGCCGTCCGGGCCAAGGTCCAGCTCCTCGACGCGGTCGCGGCGTTCGCGCGGACCCGCCCGGCCGACGGCGTCGTGCACGGCCACGGCTGGGACGAGTCGACCTGGGCC
>DASRYP010000598.1:0-7789 GCA_035687165.1 Actinoplanes sp.
GATCGGGAGACACCGGGACCGGTTGCGAGCCGTGCACGAGGAGATCACCGTGGCAGGCCGGTTCGTCTCGCACGCCACCCGCGTGCTGATCGAGGCACGACGGCGAGATTGAGCGATACCCGGCTCTGGGTTGGAAACCGTGGACGCCTGCACAATGATGTTGCGGTGACTGCCGACCAGCCCACCATTCTCGCCACCAGCGCGTACTTCGAGGTCGGGGACCTCGGCCCGTTCGACTGGCGCCCTGGCAAGATCCACCGCCTCGCCGCCGAGCTGGCGAACGTGGAGCGACCGCGGATCTGCTTCCTGACTCAGGCCTCGGGCGACCCGATCCAGGTGATCGGCGCCCACTACGCGGCCTTCGCCGGCACCGAGTTCGTCGCCTCGCACCTGCAGCTCTTCTCGATGCCCAACGTCACCGACATCCGGGCCCACCTGCTGAACCAGGACATCATCTGGGTGCACGGTGGCAGTGTCGCGAACCTGTGCGCGGTCTGGCGGGTGCACGGCGTCGACGAGATCCTGCACGAGGCTTGGCAGTCGGGTGTGGTGCTCGGCGGTGTCTCGGCCGGTTCGATCTGCTGGCACCAGGGTGGCAGCACGGACAGCTTCGGCCAGGAGCTGCGCGGTTTCACCGACGGGCTGGGCTGGCTGCCCTACAGCAACGGTGTGCACTACGACGCCGAGCCGCGGCGCCGGCCCAAGATGCACGAGCTGATCAGCGACGGCACCCTGGGCGACGGCTATGCCACCGACGACGGCGCCGGGCTGGTCTATCGCGGCACCTCGCTGAGCGAGGTGGTGGCCGACCGGCCCGGCCCGCTCGGCTACGAGCTGAGCAGAGCGGCGGACGGATCGGTGACCGAGACGCCGCTGCCCACTCGCGTCCTGGAGAATTAGCTGGCGTAATGCAGGATCACGTTGTGCACGTGTTGGGTCTTCTCGGTGCCGCGAAACTCGACCTCGTACGTGTGCGTGCCGACCGTGATCGCGATCGTGCCGGTGGAGAAGAACTGGCCGGCCCAGCTCTTGTTGCTCACGACACTGACGCTGCTGACCTTCGAGTACGGGATGCTGGTGATCGCGACGCGCTTACCGACGAAGGACTTGTCCTGGATGATGACGCGCCGGTTGGTCAGCCCGATGAAGCCCGTGCCGGCACCGACCGCGTCGTACACGGCGATGATCGTCTCGCCGTCCAGCAGACCGCTCTCGATCTGTTGGAGCTGGCCCTTACTGTCGTAGATCACTTCACTCATGGCCCAGAGGGTAGCGATCGTCCTCTACTGGGGGCCGGTCACCGTACGGTAGAAGTCTTCGATCCGGGCGGCGAGAGTCACCTCACCATCGGTGATGGCCCCGCCGTCGCGGGCGCCCAAACATATCTGTGTGTGACCGTCGGTTCGCCGGATGCTGGGGCGTATGCGCAATGTGTCCGCCGCTACCTTGATCCGTTCCGTCAATGCGGCATGCTGGCTCTCATCACATGCCAGCTCGCGCCGGAGCTGAACTCCGTCGCGTTCCCAGCCGCTGAGCAGCGTCAGCGCGTCACTGAGGTAGTCGGAGCGGTTGACCCGCTGTCTCTTGGCCCGCATCGCCACACCCCCTTGGCGTCGTTGCCGGCTTGTGGCCAAACTGTCGCCGTGTCGTCATGGTCGGTGCCCACAAGTCTTGCTTCCCGGGACAACCGTGTCCACGCCCACATATCCGTGTTTGCGTGACGATCGGGACGCCTCGGGCAACCTGAACGGTAAACTTTTGTGGGAAACTCTGAGTTCATGCCGCCGAAACAGCACGTCAGGGGACCACAGTCACCTTCAGTAGCGCCGCGCAAGGTGATCGTGGCTGCGGTCATTATCACTGCCGGCCGGGTCCTGGCGTGCGAGCGGTCGGCTCCGCCGGAGGTTGCGGGACGCTGGGAGTTTCCTGGGGGCAAGGTCGAGCCCGGTGAGACCGATCAGCAAGCTCTGGCCCGGGAATGCCAGGAAGAGCTGGGCGTACGGGTGGAAGTCGGCGACCGCGTCGGGCCCGACGTTCCGCTCGCGCACGGACGAGCCGTTCTGCGCGTGTTCGCCGTACGCCTCCTCGAAGGCGACGTGCCGCGGGCGTTGGAACACACGTCCATGCGCTGGCTCGCCGAGGACGAGCTGGACAGCGTGCACTGGCTGCCCGCGGACAAACCGATCGTCGCCGAGTTACCCGCCCTGCTGACCTGACCCGTACGCCTTGCGCAGCTCCCGCTTGAGGACCTTGAAACTGGGACCCAGCGGGAGCGCCTCGGCGAAGCGGATCTGCCGAGGGTACTTGTGCTTGCCGAGCTTCTCGCGCGACCACTCGATGAGCTCATCGGCGGTGATGCCACCCGGATCGGGCACCACCACCGCGCAGATCTCCTCGCCGTGCACCGGGTCGGGCACGCCGATCACCGCGACCTGCAGCACGGCCGGGTGCCGGGCCAGCGCCTCCTCGACCTCACGCGGGTAGACGTTGAAGCCGCCCCGGATCACCAGGTCCTTCTTGCGGTCGACGATCCTGATGAAGCCCTCCGTGTCCTTGGTGCCCAGGTCACCGGTGCGGAACCAGCCGTCGACCACCGCCTCGGCGGTCGCCGCGTCGTTGTTGAGGTAGCCGGCGAACACGTTGTGGCCGCGAATGACGATCTCGCCGATCTCGCCGTCGGCGACCAGCTCGATCCGCTCGTCGATCTCGGGGCGGGCGACCTCGACCTCGACACCCCAGATCGGGTGGCCGACCGTGCCCGGCCGCACGCCGAACGCGGGCTGGTTGGTGGTCGCGGTCGGCGAGGTCTCGGAGAGGCCGTACCCCTCGTAGATCGTCGCGTGGAAGGCCTCGGCGAACTTCTCGAGCACCGCGACCGGCAGGGACGCGCCGCCCGAGACACAGAGGCGCAGGCTGGGCAGGCTGTCCGCCTCGGCCGCGGCCTCCAGCAGCCCGACATACATCGTCGGCACGCCGTGGAAGATGGTCACGTTCTCGCGGACCATCAGCTGGATCGCGGCCTCGCCGGTGAAGCGGGCCATCAGCACGATCGTGCCGCCGAGCCGGAACGTGCCGTTCATGCCCACGGTCTGGCCGAAGGTGTGGAACAGCGGCAGGCAGCCCAGCACCACGTCGTCGTCGTTCAGGTCGTGGATGTCGAAGACATTGACCATCGTGTTCATGACGAGGTTGAGGTGGGTGAGCAGGGCGCCCTTGGGTTTGCCAGTGGTGCCGCTCGTGTAGAAGACGACCGCTACGTCCTCGGCCTCGCGGCTCTCGTACGTGCGTAAGGGCTTTTCCGCGGCCGCCGAATCCTCGAGCCGGGACACGCCCGGGACGGCCGGGCCGACCGAGGCGACGGGGATGTTCGCGAGCTTGGCCGCAGTGGTGGCGTTCGCCAATTGGCTGGAGTGGGCGACCAGCAGCTTCGCGCCGCTGTCCCGCAGGACGTACGCGTTCTCCTCCGGGGTCAGCAGCAGATGCATCGGGACGATGGTGGCGCCGGCCGCGAGCACCGCGTAGTAGACCCGGGGGAAGTCGGCGAGGTTGGGGATCTGGATGGCGACCACGTCGCCGGGTCGAATGCCCAGACCCTTGAGACCCCCGGCGTACGCCAGGGTCTGGTGCCAAAGGTCTTTATAGGTGATGCGTTCGGTGGTGAGACTGTCGATCACAGCAAGCTTGTCCGGATATTTCCGGGCCGACTCGGCCAGGACGGTGGCGAGCGACAAAACGGTCATGCTAAGCCTCCTGGGGCATACCTTCCTGGCTCTACGATCACTTCGCCTTCTCCGGCGCGGTCAGTCATTCCAGGTGACCTCCGATCTTGGTGTACCCGCGGAGCAAATCGCGGGAGATGATCAGACGCTGCATCTCATCGGTTCCCTCATAGATACGCATCAGTCGCACCTGGCGGTACCACCGTTCGATCGGAAGCTCGCGGGTGTAGCCCATTCCGCCGTGGACCTGCATGACCCGGTCCACCACATTGTTGACCATGTTGGCGCCGTAGAGCTTCGCCATCGACGACGAGTGCCGAGGGTCCCAGCCCTGGTCGACCGTCCAGGCCGCGCGCAGGATCAACCAGCGGGCCGCCTCGACCTCGACCTCGGAATCGGCGATCATCCACTGGATGGCCTGGTTCTCGCCGATCTTCTTGCCGAAGGTCTCGCGCGTGTTCGCGTACTCGACGGCCATGCCCAGCGCCCGCTCGGCGATGCCCAGGGCGTTGGAGGGGATGAGGTAGCGGCCCTTGCCGATCCACTTCATGCCCAGCTCGAAGCCCTGGCCGATCTCGCCGAGGACGTTGCGCGCGGGTACGCGTACGTCCTCGAAGATCAGCGAAGCGGGACCGCCCTCACCCATCGTCTGGATGAACTCGGAGCGCCAACCCATGTCGCGGTCGACCAGGAAGGCTGTGGTGCCGCCGCCGCGGACGCCCTTGTCGCGATCGGTGACCGCGACGACGATTACGAAATCGGCGTCGTTGCCGTTCGTGATGAACGTCTTCTCCCCGTTGAGGACCCAGTCGTCGCCGTCCTGGCGGGCGCTGAGCTTGATGTTCGCCGCGTCGGAGCCGGCACCGGGCTCGGTGATCGCGAAGCAGGAGATCCGGTCGCCCTCGATCGTCGGGACCAGGTATTCGCGCTTCTGCTCGTCGTTGGCGTAGTAGAGGATGTTGTCGGCCTCGCCACCGAACTTGAACTGCACAAACGTGCGGCCGACCTCGGTCCAGATCAGCGACTGCAGTACGGCCGGCAGGTCCATCCCGCCGTACTCCTCCGGTGTGGACAGACCCCAGAAGCCGAATTTCTTGGCCTTTTGCTGGAGCTCGCGCAGCTCGCTGAGATCCAGGCCGGGCTCGTGGCGGCGCTCGCGGCGCAGCGCCTCCTGCTCCAGCGGCATGACCTCGCGCCTGATGAACTGGCGGGCGGTGTCGCGAATCGCACGTTCCTCGTCGGTGAGCGAGAAGTCCATGCCGTTAAACTAGCGGTGTAAGTTTTAACGCGTCCAGTGCTAGCGCGTGCGGCGTTAGCGCGCCCAGTATTAGCGTGCTCAGTGTTGGTGCGTCCAGTGTTCGTTTCCCGTCAGGAGCTGCACATGGCCCGGCCCCGGCAGACGCTGCTCACCCGGCAGTGGATCGTCGAGGCGGCATCGGCCCTGGTCGACGCCGAGGGTCTGGACACCTTGTCGATGCGTCGGCTCGCCACCGAGCTGGGCGTGCAGGGACCCTCGCTCTACAACCACTTCGCGACCAAGGCCGAGATCGTGGACGCGGTGGCCGACGCGGTGATCGAGCAGGTCGACGTCTCGGCGTTCGGTGAGTTCCCGTGGGCCGAGGCGTTGCGTCGGTGGGCCCACTCCTACCGGGCCGTGCTCAGCGAGCACCCCAACGTCGTGCCGGTGCTCGCCCAGGGGCCCGGACGTCGGCCGGCGTCGCTGGCGATGGCCGAGGCCGTGTACGGGGCATTGGTCGAGGCCGGCTGGAGTTATGCACAGGCCACGCACATCGGCGCCCTCATGCGATACCTGGTCACGGGCTCGTCGCTCGGCTCTTTCGCGCTCGGCTTCGACGTCGATCCCGATCTCTACGACCGTTACCCACACCTGGGCCACGCGCCCCGTCTGGCGGAGCATCATGAAGCCGTGGACGAGGGCGCCTTCGAACTCGGACTGGATCTGCTGATCACCGGCCTCACGGCCCGATACGAGATGGGGACCCGCTGATGACATCGCTCGACCGTCCACACCTCTACCTCGGCGGAGAGTGGGTCACGCCCGCCTCCACCGAGACCATCGCGGTGGAGAACCCTGCCACCGAGGAGGTGCTGGCCCACGTCCCGGCGGGCACGGCGGCCGACGTCGACCGTGCGGTGGCCGCGGCGCGTGCGGCTTTCGACGGCTGGGCTGCGCTCCCGTTTGCTGAACGCGTCTCGTTCCTCGATCGGCTGCACACCTCGTTGAGCGCGCGGGCGGCCGACATCGCGCGGACGGTCGGGCTCGAGCTGGGCGTGCCGCTCAAGATTGCCAAGGCGGTCCAGGCCGGGCTGCCGCTCGCGGTCCTCCGGTCGTATGCGGATCTCGCTGCCGCCGCCGAGCGCATGATCGGCAATTCGCTGATCGTGCACGAGCCGGTCGGCGTGGTCGGCGCAATCACCCCGTGGAACTATCCGTTGCACCAGGTGGTCGCCAAGGTGGCCGCGGCGCTGGCGGCGGGCTGCACGGTGGTGCTCAAGCCGAGCGAGCTCACCCCGCTGGTGGCGTTCTTGCTGGTCGACGCGGCGGAAGAGGCAGGGCTGCCGGCCGGCGTGCTCAACGTGGTGACCGGCACGGGTCCCGTGGTCGGCGCGGCCATCGCCGGCCACCACGACGTCGACATGGTGTCCTTCACGGGCTCGACAGCGACCGGGCGCGCGATCACCCACGCCGCCGCCGACCGGATCGCCAAGGTGGCGCTCGAGCTGGGCGGCAAGTCGGCGAACATCATCCTGGAGGACGCCGACGTGGTGCGGGCGGTCAAGGTCGGCGTGGGCAACGCCTTCCTCAACTCCGGCCAGACCTGCACGGCGTGGACCCGCATGCTGGTGCATCGCAGCCACTACGACGAGGCTGTCTCGCTGGCCGCCAAGACCGCAGACGGTTATCTGGTGGGCGACCCCTTCGACCCATCGACCCGGCTGGGCCCGCTGGTTTCCCGGGCTCAGCGCGAACGTGTGCTCGGGTTCGTCGACCGGGCCACCGCGCGCCTGGTCGCGGGCGGCGCCTCCGCACCCGTCCCGCAGAAGGGGCATTTCGTCGCGCCGACCGTGTTCGCGGACGTCGACCCGGCGACCGAGCTGGCCCAGGAGGAGATCTTCGGGCCGGTGCTGTCGATCATTCCGTTCTCCTCCGACGACGAGGCCGTCACGATCGCCAACGACTCGAAGTACGGGCTGGCCGGCGGCGTCTGGGGATCTGACGAGCGGGCGCTCGCGGTGGCGCGACGGCTGCGCACGGGCCAGGTCGACGTCAACGGCGGCGCGTTCAACCCGCGGGCTCCCTTCGGCGGCTACAAGCAGTCGGGGATGGGACGCGAACTGGGCGAGTACGGTCTGGCGGAGTTCCAGCAAGTGAAGGCGATCCAGCGATGACTTCTTACTTCAACGGCCTCGTCCTGCGTGCGGCGGCCGCCCGGCCGGTGGTGGCCGAGCTGCACCTGCCCGAGGTCGGGCCTGGCCAGGTGCGCGTCCGGGTGCGCGCGGCCGGCGTCTGCCACTCCGACCTGTCGATGGTGAACGGGACGATCCGCCCGTCCTATCCGCTGGTCCTCGGGCACGAGGCGGCCGGCGAAGTGGTCGAGGTCGGTGAACACGTGACCCGCGCCGCGGTCGGCGACCACGTGGTGCTGAACTGGCAGCCGGCCTGCCGCAGCTGCTGGTTCTGCGAGAACGGCGAGCCGTGGCTCTGCTCGACCTCGTCCGGGGTGGCCTCGCTCGAGAACGGTGTGACGCTCGACGGGGAGCCGGTGCACGTGGCGCTGGGGCTGGGCGCCTTCGCCGACCAGGTGGTCATTCCGGAAAAAGCGGTCGTCCGGGTGCCTGCGGAGCTCGAGTTCGAGGTCGCGGCGCTGCTCAGTTGCGGGGTGCTGACCGGGGCCGGGGCGGTGCACAACACGGCCCAGGTGCAGCCGGGCGAGTCGGTCGTGGTGATCGGGCTGGGTGGCGTGGGTCTTTCGGTGGTCGCGGCCGCGCGGGCCGCCGGCGCCTCCGACGTGATCGCGGTCGACGTCTCCGAGGCCAAGATGGGCCTG
>DASRYP010000599.1:0-8947 GCA_035687165.1 Actinoplanes sp.
GAGCTCGCCGAGCGTCGGCAGATGCCGGTACGGGTCGTCGACCAGCTCGCCGTCGACCTCGATCCGGTAGTCGAGCACCAGGCCGGGCAGCTCGGCGGCGAAGATCCCGTCGTCCTGCACCCGGGTCATCTCGACCCGCTCACCCTCGTGGACGAGGGTGACGGTCTTGGCGCCCTTGCGGAGCGTGCGAATGATCGTGTTATCGCCGGCCGGGTGGGCGCCGAGGATGCCGTGCGGGTCATGGGTGTCCCCGGCCACCACACTGTTCATGGCGCGCTGGTCGGCGGCGAGTGAGGACGAGGACTGGCCGATCACGAGGGGATCTCCTTCTGCTCAGAAGCTCAGTTTCAGCCGACGAGCCGGGCGATGGACCGCAGGGGGATCCGCAGCCATCCGGGCCGGTGCCGGGATTCGTACGCGGCCTCGTAGACCGCCTTGTCGAGTTCGTAGGCGGCCAGCAGCGAACCCTGCGCACGCGGGTCCAGGCCGGACACGTGGGCGTACCCGTCACAGAAGGCGGCCCGGTTGCGGTCGACCCACTCCCGGGCGCGCGCGGCCAGGTGCTCGTCGTCGTCCTGGTCGACCAGCAGCTGGTAGGCCGCGTACTCGTAGGAGCGCAACACGCCGGCGATGTCCCGCAGCGGCGAGTCGGGCAGGCGGCGCTCGTCGAGGGGCGCTCCCGGCTCGCCCTCGAAGTCGATCAGCAGCCAGCCCTCGGGCACCCGCAGCACCTGGCCCAGGTGCAGGTCGCCGTGGACCCGCTGCACCGCGATCGGGGTGCCGTCGAGCTCGCGGAACTGCTGTTCGATGGCAGGCACGAACTGCTGGATCTCGGCGACCGACTGGGCCGCCTGGCGGAGACGGGCCAGCATGGCGTCGACCGGGAACACCGACGGGCCGCTGCCGAGCGCCTCGGCCAGGTCGGCGTGGGCCGACGCGACTGCCTCGCCCAGCCGGTACGACTCGCCCTGGAAGTCGCCGCCCACCTCGTCGGCGCGCATCTCGGAGTCGGCGAAGAGGTCCCGCGCCGAGGCCGTGGCCATCGCCCAGCCCTCGGCCGAGTTCACCGCGTACGCCGTCACCATGCCGAGCGGGCAGGGCTCGCCGCTCTCGGTGGTCTCGAACGACCCGAGCAGGCTGGCCACGTGCGGGTTGCCGCGCCGGCCGAGCACGCGGTTGAGCTCGATGTCCGGGTTGATGCCGGGCGACACCCGCCGGAAGACCTTGAGGATCGCGTCCTGCTCGAAGATTACGCTGGTGTTGCTCTGCTCGGCGTCGAAGACCCGCGGCCAGGCGTCGACCGGGAAGGTCGAGCCGGGTTCGGGCTCGAAGACGACGTCACCGACCGTGCCGCCGGCGGCGATCAGGGCGAGCAGCTTGCGGGCGGCCGCGGGATTGTAGAGCGCGTCGTACCCGGTGCGGTCGCCGTCGGTGCCGATCGTCGCGACCTCGCTGAACTCGACGATCGGGCCGGACTCCCAGGCCACGATCACCTGATAGCGCTCGGAGCTGCCGTCGGTGTACTCCACGTCGATCAGTGCCAGGTCGAGGGCGTCGTCGAGCGCCGTCGTCGACGCCTCCTTGACGGAAGACAGGGTGCGGGATCGGCCGGCGTACCACCTCTGTTGCGGCAGCCATTCGGCGAAAGGCAGCGTCATTGCTTCTCCTCGGACCCGCATAGCTGGAACCAGTAGAAGCCGTGCCCGGGGAGCGTCAGAAGGTACGGCAGCTGGCCGATCCGCGGGAAGTTCACGTGACCGGTCAGTTCGACGGGCGTGTACCCGTTCCAGTGCTGCAGGTTCAGCTCGATCGGTTGCGGGAAGCGCGACAGGTTGTTCACGCACAGGACGACGTCGTCACCGTCCTCGCGCAGGTACGCCAGCACCGACGGGTTCGATCCGCCCAGTTCGCGGAAGGTTCCGACGGCGAACGCTTCGTGGCGGCGTCGCACCGCCAGCATCGTACGCGTCCAGTTCAGCAACGACGTGGAACTGTCGCGCTGTGCCTCGACATTCACTGCCTGGTAGCCGTAGACCGGGTCTTGGTTCGCGGGCAGGTAGAGCCGTCCCGGGTTGGCGGTCGAGAAGCCGGCGTTGCGGTCGGGGGTCCACTGCATCGGCGTACGGACGCCGTCGCGGTCACCGAGCCAGATGTTGTCGCCCATGCCGATCTCGTCGCCGTAGTAGAGCACCGGCGAACCGGGCAGCGACAGCAGCAGCGCGGTGAAGAGCTCGATCTGGTTGCGGTCGTTCTCCAGCAGCGGGGCGAGCCGGCGCCGGATACCGACGTTCGCCTTCATCCGCGGGTCCTTGGCGTACTCCGAGTACATGTAATCGCGTTCGTCGTCGGTCACCATTTCGAGCGTCAACTCGTCGTGGTTCCGCAGGAAGATGCCCCACTGGCAGTTGTCCGGGATGGCCGGGGTCTGCGCCATGATCTCGGAGATCGGGAAGCGCGACTCGCGCCGGACCGCCATGAAGATGCGCGGCATCAGCGGGAAGTGGAACGCCATGTGGCACTCGTCGCCGCCGGTCTTGGCGTCGCCGAAATACTCCACCACGTCGGCCGGCCACTGATTGGCCTCGGCCAACAGCACCCTGCCCGGGAACTCGTCGTCGATGACCTTGCGGCAGTGCTTGAGGAAGGCGTGCGTCTCGGGCAGGTTCTCGCCGTTGGTGCCCTCCCGCTCGTACAGGTAGGGCACGGCGTCGAGCCGGAAGCCGTCGATGCCGATGTCGAGCCAGAAGCGCAGGACGTCGAGCATCGCCTCCTGCACGGCCGGGTTGTCGTAGTTCAGGTCGGGCTGGTGCGAGAAGAAGCGGTGCCAGAAGAACTGCCGCCGCACCGGGTCGAACGTCCAGTTCGATTCCTCGGTGTCGACGAAGATGACCCGCGCCTCCTTATACTTGTCGGAGGTGTCGCTCCAGACGTAGAAGTCTCCGTACGGCCCGTCGGGGTCGCGCCGGGACTCCTGGAACCAGGCGTGCTGGTCCGAGGTGTGGTTCATGACCAGGTCGGTGATGACCCGGATGCCCCGCTTGTGGGCCGCGTCGAGCAGGGCGACGAAGTCCTCCACCGTGCCGAACTCGGGCAGCACCCGGTAGAAGTCGCTGATGTCGTAGCCGCCGTCGCGCAGCGGCGACTGGTAGAACGGTGGCAGCCAGAGGCAGTCGACGCCCAGCCACTGCAGATAGTCGAGCCGCTCGATCAGCCCGCGCAGGTCGCCCGAGCCGTCGGTGCCGGAGTCGTAGAACGCTCGGACCAACACCTCGTAGAAGACGGCGCGCTGGAACCAGGTGCGGTCGGCCGGCAACGAGCGGGCATGCCCGAAGTCTTCCGCGGTGGGGTGTTCGACCACCCCGTCCTCGACATGACTGCCCTCGGCCGGGTCGTGCTCGGCCGTCGGGTCGAGGTCGAGGTCGTTGTTCAAGTCCATCAGGTTCCCCACCTACCCAGCCACACGTAACTGTTAACTCGCCGGCTGGATCACGAAGATGTGTGCCGGCTCGACGTACGGGTCGATCCGTACGGCGTTGTGCTGTCCCCACTCGTACGTTGCCCCGGTGATCTGGTCGACCACCGTGAACTTCTCGTGCCAGTCCATGCCGAGCGCCGGCATGTCCAGCACCGTGTTGCCCCACTGCACCGTCGTCGAATCGAAGGTGACCACCACGAGCACCGTGTTCCCGGTGTCGAGGTCACGCTTCGAGAAGCAGAGCAGCGCACCGTTGTCGACCTCGTGGAACTGGAGGTTGCGCAGCCAGTGCAGCGCGGGGTTCTCGTCGCGGATCCGGTTGAGCCGGGTGAGATAGGGGGCCAGCGATCGCCCGGCCTTCTCGGCACCCGCCCAGTCGCGGGGCTTGAGTTCGAACTTCTCGTTGTCGAGGTATTCCTCGGCGCCCGGCCGCGCCACGTGTTCGAAGAGCTCGTAACCGGAGTACATGCCCCAGGAGGGCGAAAGCATACTCGCCAGCACGGACCGAATCTTGAACATCGGCGGACCGCCGTGCTGCAGCGACTCGTGCAGGATGTCGGGGGTGTTGGGCCAGAAGTTGGGCCGCATCCAGTCGAGCGACTCGAGCAGCTGGCCCATGTACTCGCGCATCTCCCAGGCCGTCGTGCGCCACGTGAAATAGGTGTAGGACTGGGTGAAGCCGATCTTGCCGAGCCCGTTCATCATGGCAGGCCGGGTGAACGCCTCGGCCAGGAACAACACATCCGGGTCGTGCTCCTTGACCTTGGCGATCAGCCATTGCCAGAAGTTGAGCGCCTTGGTGTGCGGGTTGTCGACGCGGAAGATCTTGACGCCGTTCTCCACCCAGTGCAGGACCACGCGGTAGACCTCGTCGCGCAGGGTCTTGTAGTCGTTGTCCCAGTTCAGCGGATAGATGTCCTGGTACTTCTTGGGCGGGTTCTCGGCGAAGGCGATGGTGCCGTCGGCGCGCTGGGTGAAGAACTCCGGGTTCGACGTGACCCACGGGTGGTCGGGGGCGACCTGCAGCGCCAGGTCCATCGCAACTTCGAGGCCGTTCTCGCGGGCCGTGGCGATGAACGCCCGGAAGTCGTCGAGCGTGCCCAGCCGCGGGTGGATCGCGTCGTGCCCGCCCTCGTCGGAGCCGATCGCCCAGGGCGAGCCGACATCCTCGGGGCGTGCCATCAGGGTGTTGTTGCGCCCCTTGCGGTTGATCTTGCCGATCGGGTGGATCGGCGGCAGGTAGAGCACGTTGAAGCCCATCGCGGCCACGGCCGGGATGCGCTCGGCGGCGGTGGCGAACGTGCCGTGCTTGATCGGGGTGGCGTCGGGGCCGACCTCGGCTCCCTCGGAGCGCGGGAAGAACTCGTACCACGCCGAATAGAGCGCACGCTGGCGGTCGACCCAGATCGCGTACGACCGGGTGGTCGTCACCAGCTGCCGCACCGGGTGGTGCCAGAGCAGTTCCTCCAGGTCGAGCGCGGGGGAGACCCGCGCGAACAGCGAACGCTGCTCGTCGCGCAGGGAGGCAGCCGCCTCGCGCACCCGCTCCTCCTGGTCGTGCGGGACGATCTTGGTGGCGAGGTCGAGCACCTCGGCCCCCTCGAACAGGTCGTTCGTCAGGTCCTCGAGGCCTTGACCGGCGCCGATCTTCTTCACCACCGCGTCGCGCCAGGTGCGGTACGGGTCCTCGAAGGCCTCCACGGTAAACGTCCACCGGCCGACCCGGTCGGGGCGGATCGCGCCGTGCCACTCGTCGAGGCCGGGCTCGCCCGGGCGCATCCGCGTGAACGGCTCGGACTCGCCGTCCGGCCCGCGCCATACCACGTTCACCCCGAGAGTGTGGTGACCTTCTCGATAGGACACGGCGGAGACCGGCACGATTTCACCGACGACCGCCTTTGCCGGATAGCGACCACATGACACCGAGGGCGTCACATCTTCGATGGGAAAACGACCGGTCATGATCTCCACCGTAATGAGAAGGGCGCGGGCGGGTTCGGCGAATCCAGACCGCCGTCAGGGCATACTTCTCCGCTGTGGAGGCGCCGCAAACGGTGGCGTGCCGATGCGCTCAACCTACCGGAGTCCGATCAGGCGGGCTCATCCAGGCGAGGTCTCGCGCCCCCCGATGAATTCCGCCAAATCGGCTCCGCCGACGATCCCTCATGCTTACCGAGTCTGATCATCGGGACGTTACCGGCAAGCAAAATAGCGTTTCCGGCGGAACGGCCAGGAACCTCGACCAGCGCCTCAGCTCGATCAGGGCCATGAGATCGACCAGCGCCCTGAGATCGACCAGCGCCTCAGCTTGACCCGCGCCTCAGCTTGACCCGCGCGAAGTCCGTCGCCGCGTGCACGGGAGTGCTTCGGTTGCCGTGCGTTGCCATCCCGGAACCCTGCTCAAGTACCCCACCTCCGCAGCCGAGAGAACCGGTGACGCGGAACCACCGGTGCCGCGCCCCCAAACGGAGGAGCACCCACGTGGCCGGACCGTCTGTCGAGCTCTCGCCCGTCATCGCCGCGAGCACGCATTGGCTGTCCCGTGCCTACCCCTCGGGTAGCGGAGACACTATCGGCCACACCCTCTCGGAGCTGCAGGCTCGTCAGGCCGTCACGGTCGCCGCTTGGCTGCGCTACCCCACCGACGTCGACGCGGCCCTGGTCGCGATCGCCGGCCCCGGCGGCTCGGCGGTGCTCGACTGGCGTGCCGGCAGCGAGCCCGACGACGAGGAGGCCGAGGACGAGGGCTGGCGCACCTGGGTCGACGAGGTCATCGTGAGCTGGGCGGCCTGCCTGCTGGCCGACCCGGCACTGGCGCGACGCGGCGTGGACGCGGTGATCGCCGCGGTGCCGCTCGACCGGCCGCTGCCCTACCCGCGCAAGGCAGGGGACGCGCCCGCCGAGTTCCGTCGCCTGCTCGAACCCGACGCCCGCGACGTGTCGGCGGCCGCGCTGCTGCGCCACCCCGACCTGCTCGAGCCGATCGCTTCCATCCACCGAGACACCCTCCTCTACCTGCTCGACGCCGAGGCTGAGCCCGCTGGCCTCGCCTCCGGCTCGGCGGGGATCGCGCACCGAGAGGCCGATGTCGCGGACACCGAAAACGGCCTCGGCTTCGCCTAGTACGGCAGCCGCCAGTCGAATGGCTGGTCGACGCGCGCGGTTACGAGAACTTGTCGTCGGACCGGTCGGCGTTCGAGGCGTTGGCCAAGGCCGCGGCGAAGCGCCTGGCGGCCTGGCGGGCTTGCGAGGCGGCCGGGCGTGACACCCGGCCGCTTGGAGCAGGTTCGGCCGCTTGGAGCAAGTTCGGCCGCTTGGAGCAAGTGAGGTCGTGGAGGGCGACGACCCTCGGTCAGGCCAGGCGGGCCGGGAAGCCGCCGGTCGCGATCGGCCCCCAGCGGTCGATCGTGATGCGGATCAGGGACTTGCCCTGGTCGCGCATCGCCTGGCGGTACTCGTCCCAGTCGGAGTGCTCGCCCGAGATGACCCGGAAGTATTCGACCAGAGGCTCGACCGCCTCGGGCAGGTCGAGCACCTCGGCGGTGCCGTCGACCTGCACCCAGGCGCCGCCGAAATCGTCGGAGAGCACCAGGACCGAGACCCGTGGGTCGCGGCGCAGGTTGGAAACCTTGGCGCGCTCGGGGTAGGTCGAGATGACGATGCGGCCCTCGGCATCGACGCCGCACGTGTTGGGCGAGGACTGCGGACGGCCGTCACGCCGGGTCGTCATCAGGATCGCGTGGTGGCGCGGGCGCAGGAAATCGAGCAGCTCGTCGCGGCCGACCTGCGTATTGGTGGCGATCGTGCGTGGCACGGTCAGTTCACCACCCGGGCGCCGGCCTCGTGCGGCGCGATGCCGGCCGGGGCGGTCTTGCGCCCGTCGATCTCGGCCGTCTGGGCGGCGCCGATGATGCCCGCGTTGTTGAGCAGCATGGCCGGCACCATCGGCGTCCGGATGTCGATCAGCGGCAGGAACCGGTCGGCTTTCTTGCTCACGCCACCGCCGATGATGAAGAGCCGCGGGGAGAGCAGCATCTCGACGTGCCGGAGGTAGCCGCGGACCCGTCCGGCCCATTTCTCCCAGCTCAGGTCCTCGGTCTCACGCGCTCGGTCGGACGCGCGCAGCTCGGCGTCGCGGCCGTCGAGCTCGAGGTGGCCGAACTCGGTGTTGGGGATCAGGGTGCCGTCGAGGAAGAGCGCGCTGCCGATGCCGGTGCCGAAGGTGAGCATCATGATCAGGCCGGCCTGGTCGCGGCCCGCACCGAAGGTCACCTCGGCCACACCGGCGGCGTCGGCGTCGTTGAGCACCGAGACCGGCTTGCCCAGCCGCTCGGCGAAGAGCCGCGCGGCCGGCGCGTCGAGCCAGGACTTGTCGACATTCGCCGCGGTGCGGGTCACGCCGTCGACCACCACGCCGGGGAAGGTGATGCCGACCCGGTCGAAGCCGCCCTCGAACTGTGCCGCCACGTCGGCGACCGCCTCGACGACGCTGCTGACGTCGGACGGCTGGGGCGTGGGCACCCGGTACCGCTCGGCGAGCAGCTCGCCGCGGGCGGTGTCGACCGGGGCGCCCTTGACGCCGGAGCCGCCGATGTCGATGCCGAGAATGGCCATGGAGTTTCCCGTCTTGAGGTGCCGGTTGTGCCTCCGCTGTTTACCACGGAGCCCCGACATTAAATCCGGTGGCGGGTGCCAACCCTGCAGGGGTTGCGCAGTGACCGTAGTCCTTTCGGGCAGAAGAGCATCATATTGTCGGATAGCCAAGCCTCGGCTTCTCAGCTAGCGTGAAAGAACTGAACGGTCGCCGTCAGCGGGCACGGCTCTCTGTCCGCCTGTGGAGGACCTCCGATGACTTTGTCCGTATCCGCGCATCAGCGGGTGGCCGATACCGCCACCGACCTACTGGCCGCGCTCGCCGCGCTCCCCGAAGACCATCGCGACCGCCCGCGCCTGCGGGACCGGGCGATCGAGGCCTGGCTGCCGCTCGCCCGCCACCTCGCCCACCGCTACTCCGGCCGCGGCGAGCCCACCGACGACCTCGTGCAGACCGCCACCGTCGGCCTCATCAAGGCCGTCGACAAGTTCGACCCCGAACGCGGCGTCGACTTCGCCGGCTACGCCATCCCCACCATCATCGGCGAGATCAAGCGCCACTTCCGCGACCGCACCTGGTCCGTGCGCGTCCCCCGCCGCCTGCAGGAACTGCGCCTGGCCATCACCGAGGCCAACAGCACCCTGACCCACAGCCTCGGCCGCTCCCCGACCGTCAGCGACGTCGCCATCCACCTCGGCGTCACCGAGGAAGACGTCCTGGAAGGCCTCGAAGGCGCCCGCGCCTACAACGCCACCAGCCTCTCCACCCCGATCAGCGCCGACGGCACCACCGAGCTCGGCGACACCCTCGGCGGCGAAGACTACGAGTTCGAGCTGGCCGAGACCCGCGTCGCACTGGGCCCGGCCCTCGCCACCCTC
>DASRYP010000600.1:0-3478 GCA_035687165.1 Actinoplanes sp.
CTCGCCTCCAACGGTGAGCTCGGCCCGACCGACCTGCCGCGGTACAAGACGGAGTACGTCGACCCGATCGCCGCGATCCAGCGCGACAGCAAGTACGCGGCCCTGCGGATCATCAACATCGTCGAGATCGACTCGCTGCCGAACCTCGTCACCAACACGTCCGGCCCGGCCGGCGGCACGGCGACCTGCGACACCATGCAGGCCAACGGCGGGTACGCGCAGGGCATCGGGTACGCCTTGCAGAAGCTCGGCGCGATCGCCAACGTCTACAACTACGTCGACGCGGCGCACCACGGCTGGATCGGCTGGGACTCGAACTTCGGCCCCACCGCCGACATCATGCTGCGGGCCGCGCAGGCCTCGGGCAGCGTCGCCAACGTCAACGGCTTCATCACGAACACCGCCAACTACTCCGCGCTGCGGGAGCCGTTCGTCCAGCCGACCACCACGGTGGGCGGCCAGAGCGCACGGCAGTCGAAGTGGGTGGACTGGAACCGATACACCGACGAGCTGACCTTCGCCCAGGCGTTCCGGCAGAAGCTGGTCTCGGTCGGCTTCAGCTCGACCATCGGCATGCTGATCGACACCAGCCGCAACGGCTGGGGCGGATCGGGCCGGCCGACCGCGGCCAGCACCTCGACGACCGTCGACACCTTCGTCAACGAGTCCCGCGTCGACCGCCGGATCCACGCCGGCAACTGGTGCAACCAGTCCGGCGCCGGCCTCGGTGAGCGCCCGACCGCCGCACCGGCCACCGGCATCGACGCGTACGTCTGGGTCAAGCCCCCGGGTGAGTCGGACGGCTCGAGCTCGCTGATCCCGAACGACGAGGGTAGGGGTTTCGACCGGATGTGCGACCCGACCTACCCCGGCAACGCCCGCAACGGCAACAGCCCGACCGGCGCCCTGCCGAACTCACCGATCTCCGGTGCCTGGTTCTCGGCCCAGTTCCGCCAGCTGATGACGAACGCCTACCCGCCGCTCTCCTGACCGGTGCACAGGACCGCCGGCCCCCCGCTCCAACCCGCGAGGAGCGGGGGGCCGGGGTATTCCCGGAACTGGCTCGATGCCCGGCTGCGAACCGCCCGCCACCCAAGACTCGACTTAAGGCTGTAAAAAGGACAAGTGGAGATCAGCAAGGTCGCCTGGACGACTGCCGGCCGTCGCCTCACGGCCGCGGCCGGCAGCATCGTCGGGAAGCGCTATGACGACAACTACGACGTGCTGCACCTGGATCCCGGCCAGCCGCTCGCGGTGGTGGCCGACGGGATGGGCGACGGTCCGGGCAGCACCGTCGCCGCCCACACAGTCGTCGAGGTTTTCCTGCGCGAGGCCTCCGTGGGTGCCGCGCCGGCCGCGCTGCGGGCCGCGGTCGCCGAGGCCCAGGAGGCCGTACGCCGGGCCGGCCGCAACGTCGACGAGCTGACCGGCAGCACGCTGACCGCCTTCGTGGCCGCCGGCGAGTCCGACCCGGCGGCCTGGATCGTCCAGCTCGGCGACTCCCGCGTCTACCGCCTGCGCGACGGCCTGCTCGACCTGCTCACCACCGACCACACGATCGCCTGGGTCGGCGTGCTGCACGGCTGGTTCGCGGCCGACTCCGAGGAGGCCCGGGACGCCCGGTACAGGCTGACCCGATACGCCGGACATCCCGACGCTCCCGAGCCGGACCTGATGAACGTCACGCTGCGTCCCGGCGACGTCTACCTGCTCTGCACCGACGGCGTCTCCGACCAGCTCAGCTACGAGCGGCTGACCCGGATCCTGGCCACCGACGACCCCGCCGCGGCCACGCACACCCTGCTCGACGACACCCTGGCCGCCGGCGGGGACGACAACGCCACCGCGATCGTCCTCCGGGTCGAGCGCAGCGTCTGAGCCTTACCTTCTCTTCTTCGGCATGCTGGAGAAGCCGGTCGGTAGCGCCTGGGCCTCGGTCTGCCAGGCCGGCCCGCGCCGGTTGCGCGCCCGCAGCCGCAGCAGCATGCCGATCCCGAGGAAGACCATCAGTGCGCCGACGATCAGGCCGATGCCGAGCACGTTCGAATTGCTCGACGCCGGGTTCAGCGCCGCCGCGTCGGTCGACGCCGTCGGCTGACGCGGCTGGTCCACGACCGCCGACTCCTCCCCCTCCTCCTCAGGCGTCCTCGTGGCGCTCGGCGTGGGCGTGGGCGACGGCGTCGAGCTCTTACTGGGCTTGGCCGCCACCGCGGTCACCACCTGCGCCTGGGAGCCGGTCGAGTTGAGCAGCCGGCCGGCGCCGTCGAAGGCCTGCGCCTGGAAGGTCACCTCGCCGTCGTCCGGGCCGGTGAACGCGATGTCCCACCGGCCGGTGACCGTGCGGTTACGGCAGAGCTCGCCGGGATCGGGCCGCTCGTCGACCACCCGGGCCGCCTCGCCCCGCAGGTCAGCCTGTACGGCGAAGGCTTTTCCGTTCTCGATTCGGGTGACCCGGACCTGGTCGAGGCTGATGCCCTTGGTCTCGACGGTCAGCGCCCAGCGCACCTTGAGGCAGCGGCGGCCCCGGTCGGTGGAGACGACCGCGGTGATCGGCTTGGCGTTCCGGCCGATCGTGAAGGTCGAGGGTGCCTGGCCGACCTTCACCTCGAAGCCCGGCACGTCGGCCCGCGCGGGTGCGCCGAAGCCCACCGCCGCTACCGTCATCGTCACCAGGACAGCGCCGATCCGGGTCCCGACCCGGGTCAGGTGCCGCATGCCGACCATCTCCTTCTCGCACCGACTTCGATCCCGTGTACGTGTGATGGTTCGCAGCCGGCGGCCGAAAGGTTCACCGCGTGCGATGGGTCACTAGCCCGTGACGCTTTAAATTTTGCTTAGGCAATAGTTTCGTCGGCATGTCTGCGCTGCTCAGCGATGGTTTGGCGGGTCCGGTCGACAAATGGCCGACAAAAGAAGCGCCGGGTGTTCATCCGAATCAGCGTCCGGCACGTAGTTGGGGGATGGGCAGGGACCGGCCAGGTGCCGATCGCTGCCCGGCAGAGAGCGTGAAGCAGGGGGCATTCCCCACGGATGCCTGCGTCCCACCGCCCTTGGGACGTGACCACTGCGGAGAACGAGGAGTCAATGGCCCGGACGAAGAACACCCAGCGATCCGCCAATCGTGTGGCCGTCGATGTCGGAGCTACCGGTACCCGTCCGCCCTCCAAAGGGGCGGTGATCGTCCTGGCCGTGAGCGTGGTCGCGGCGATCTGGGCGGTCGCGATGATGACCACCCCGGGACGTGTCGGCTACCTGTACTTTTTCTCGTACGCCGAGTGGTTCATGGGCGTCATCGCGCTCGTGGCCCTCTCCATCACGATCATGGTCGGCCTCGTCGCGACCGACCGGCTGGTGCTGTCGATCCGGCAACGGGTGCTGCTGCAGTCCGCGCACCGCACCACCGGCGTGATCGCGGTCGCCGCCCTCTTCCTGCACGTCTGGACCAAGGTCGTCGAGAAGCACATCACGCTGGTCGATG
>DASRYP010000601.1:0-3548 GCA_035687165.1 Actinoplanes sp.
CGCCGGCGTCTTCACCGGCAACCGGGTCAAGGCGGCGCCCGTGCTCTGGAGCCAGCAGGTGCTCAGAGGCGGCATCGTGCGCGCCGTCGTGCTCAACTCGGGCGGCGCCAACGCCTGCACCGGCAGTCAGGGCTTTCGTGACACCCACTCCACCGCCGAGCGCACCGCGGCGGTACTGCGCGGCGGCCCGAAACCACAGCTCATCGGCGCCGGTGACGTGGCCGTCTGCTCGACCGGCCTGATCGGCGAGTTGCTGCCGATGGACAAGCTGCTCCCGGGCGTCATGGCCGCGGCGAAGGCGCTCTCCGCCGACGGTGGTGGCAAAGCCGCCGAGGCGATCATGACGACCGACACCGTGGCCAAGAACGCCGTGGTGCGGGGGGACGGCTGGTCGGTCGGCGGGATCGCCAAGGGCGCGGGCATGCTCGCCCCGGCTCTCGCCACCATGCTCGTGGTGATCACCACCGACGCGTCGGCCGATAACGAGGTGCTCGATGCGGCCCTTCGCGAAGCGACCCGGCTGACCTTCGACCGGATCGACGCGGACGGCTGCATGTCGACCAACGACACCGTGCTGCTGCTGGCCAGCGGCGCCTCCGACGTGCAACCCTCGCCCGAGGAACTGACCGCGGCGGTCACCGAGGTCTGCCACAACCTGGCCCAGCAGTTGATCGAGGACGCCGAGGGCGCGACCAAGCATGTCGCGATCCAGGTGCGCGGCGCGGCCAGCGAGGCCGACGCGGTCGAGGTGGGCCGCAAGGTCGCGGGCAACAACCTGGTCAAGACGGCGCTCTTCGGCAACGACCCGAACTGGGGCCGCATCCTCGCCGCGGTCGGCACGACGTCGGCGCGTTTCAACCCCGACCGGGTCGACGTGGCGATCAACGACGTGTGGATATGCAAGGGCGGGGCGGCCGCGGAAGACCGTTCCAAGGTCGACCTGAGCGCCCGCGACGTGAAGATCACGGTCAACCTGCGCGAGGGCGAGATGGAGGCGACGATCTGGACCACCGATCTGTCGCACGCCTACGTCCACGAGAACTCGGCGTATTCGTCGTGACCGTGGAGAAGGCCGAGGTCCTCATCGAGGCGTTGCCGTGGCTGGAGCGCTTCCACGGTTCCACCATCGTGATCAAATACGGCGGCAACGCCATGATCAAGCCCTCGCTGCAGCAGGCGTTCGCGGCCGACATGGCCTTCCTGCGCTACGCGGGCATCCGTCCCGTGGTCGTGCACGGCGGCGGCCCGCAGATCAGCCGGATGCTCGACCGTTTCGGCATCGAGAGCGAGTTCCGCGGCGGCCTGCGGGTCACCACGCCCGAGGCGATGGAGATCGTCCGCATGGTGCTGACCGGCCAGGTCGGCCGCGAACTGGTCGGGCTGATCAACCGGCACGGCCCGCTCGCGGTCGGCCTCTCCGGCGAGGACGCCCACCTTTTCACCGCCGTCCGCCGCGGGGCCCTGATCGACGGCGAGATCATCGACATCGGCCTGGTCGGCGACGTCGACCGCGTGGACACCTCGGCGGTCGACGACCTGATCGCCGCCGGACGCATCCCGGTGATCGCCAGTGTCGCCCCGGACGCCGCCGGCGTTGTGCACAACGTGAACGCCGACACCGCCGCCGCCGCGCTGGCCGAGGCGCTCGGCGCGCAGAAACTCGTCGTGCTCACCGACGTCCCCGGCCTCTACACCGACTGGCCCGACACGTCGTCGCTGGTCAGCCAGGTCGCCACGGACGCGCTCGAGAAGCTGCTCCCGCGCCTCGAGTCGGGCATGGCGCCCAAGATGGAAGCCTGTCTGCGAGCAGTGCGCGGCGGCGTCCCCGCGGCCCACGTCATCGACGGCCGCGTCGCTCACTCGACGCTGCTCGAAGTCTTCACCCCGGAAGGAATCGGAACGATGGTGGTCCCCTCATGAGCTCGCTCATCGAGCGCTGGTCGCAAGCGGGCATGAACAACTACGGCACCCCGCAGGCCGCCCTGGTGCGCGGCGAGGGGGCCGTGCTCACCGACGAGGACGGCAAGCAGTACGTCGACTTCCTCGGCGGCATCGCGGTGAACGCGCTCGGCCACGCCCACCCCGCCGTGGTCGCCGCCGTCACCCAGCAGGTGCGGCAACTCGGCCACGTCTCCAACTTCTACGTCGCCGAGCCGCCGGTCGCGCTGGCCGAGCTGCTGCTCGCGCTGGCCGGCCGGTCCGGGCGCGTAATCTTCACGAACTCGGGCGCCGAGGCCAACGAGGCCGCCTTCAAGATCTCCCGCCTGACCGGCCGCAGCCACGTCGTCGCCACCCACGGCGCCTTCCACGGCCGCACGATGGGCGCACTCGCCCTGACCGGCCAGCCGTCCAAGGCGGACCCCTTCCGGCCGTTGCCGGGCGACGTGACCCACGTGCCGTTCGGTGACCTCTCCGCATTGCGTGCCGCGGTCACCGACCAGACCGCGATGGTCATCCTCGAGCCGATCCAGGGCGAGAACGGCGTCGTCGTGCCCCCGCCCGGCTATCTGGCCGGCGCGCGCGAGATCTGCACCGCGGCGGGCGCGTTGCTGGTGCTCGACGAGGTGCAGACCGGCATCGGCCGCACCGGCCACTGGTTCCACCACCAGAGCGAGGGCGTCGAGCCCGACATCATCACCCTGGCCAAGGGCCTCGGCGGCGGGCTGCCGATCGGCGCGTGCGTGGCCTTCGGCCGGGCCGCCGAGCTGCTCACCCCGGGCTCGCACGGCACCACCTTCGGCGGTAACCCGATCTCCTGCGCGGCCGGGCTCGCGGTGATCCGCACGATCGCCGGCGAGGGCCTGCTCGACCACGTCAAGCGGGTCGGCGAGCAGCTCCGCCACGGCATCGAGGGTCTGAACCACCCGCTGGTCAAGAACGTGCGCGGCGCCGGCCTGCTGCTCGGCATCGTGCTCAACGCGCCCGCGGCGGCCCGGGTCACCGCCGAGCTCAAGGAGTCCGGGTTTCTTGTGAACGCCGTCCAGCCCGACGTCATCCGCCTCGCCCCGCCGCTGATCATCGGCACCGACCAGGCCGACGCGCTCATCGCCGCCCTGGAGAGTGCGCTGTGACCAGGCATTTCCTGCGCGACGACGACCTGTCGCCCACCGAGCAGGGCGCTGTCCTCGAGCTGGCCGCCGAGATGAAGGCCGACCGGTTCGCTTACGCACCGCTCGCCGGTCCGCGCTCGGTCGCCGTCTTCTTCGACAAGGTCAGCCTGCGCACCCGGCTCTCGTTCGAGGCGGGCATCGCCGAGCTCGGCGGCCAGCCGCTGATCGTGGACACCCACGCCACCCACTTCGGCCGGGGTGAGTCACTCAGCGACGCGGGCAAGGTCGTCTCGCGCTACGTGGCCGCGATTGTCTTCCGGACCACCGGCGACGAGCGGCTCACCGAGCTGGCCTCCGGGGTGAACGTTCCGGTGATCAACGCGCTGACCGACGGCTACCACCCCTGCCAACTCCTCGCCGACCTGCTGACCATCCGCGAGCGGGTCGGCTCCACCACCGGCAAGAAACTGGCCTACGTGGGGGACGCGGCCAACAACA
>DASRYP010000602.1:0-2674 GCA_035687165.1 Actinoplanes sp.
CGTGGCGAAAGCCAAGCCAGCGAGCAGTCCACCGCCGGCTCCGACAATTTGCTCACCGGCTGCGGTGACCATCATGTGGGTCCCGCTCCCCGTGATCACTCCGAGCACGATGGCAATCGGTATGACCCAGATCAGGCGAAAGAAGGTCGTAACCCGATCAAGGCGTTCGGGGTAGTCAATGGTCAGACGAGCCGCGTACGGCCCCACTGGCATCACTGGCGCCGTCACGACGCCACACTCGCCCGCGTCAGCGCGGCCAGCGCGCCGCGGTCGCTGATGCTGATGATGACCTTGCCCCGGGCACGTCCGAGTTCCAGGTAGCGGATCGCCTCGGCTGCTTGGTCGAGGCGGTAGGTCCGGTCGATGACCGGCACGATCTTTCCGTCGTCTGTCAGCTGCGCAAGGACGAGCAGGTCGGCACTGCTCGGAGCGGTCGTGAACGAGACGATCCTGTGGCTCGTGAACCGCGTCAGCACCACGGCAGCCAGGATGTGACCGATCGGCCCCACCCAGCGGTTGGTACCGACGTATGACAGCAACAGCGTGCCCGTCGCGGTCAGCGCGCGTCGTCGAGCCGACAGTGAGTGGTTGCCCACAAGGTCCAGGATGACGTCATACCGACTGGCTGACTCCGTGAAGTCCTCGCTGGTGTAGTCGATGACGTGGTCGGCGCCGAGTGATCGAACCATCTCGACGTTCGGGCCGCTGGTCACCGCGGTCACCTCGGCGCCCAGGACCTTGGCGATCTGCACCGCATAGGTGCCGACGCCGCCCGAGGCCCCATTGATCAGAACCCGCTGCCCGGGCTGGACCTGTCCGGCATCGCGAAGCCCCTGGAGTGCGGTGAGCGCGGCCAGCGGCATCGCGGCGGCCTGTTGGAAGCTGAGGCTCGACGGCTTGGCCGCCAGGGCGGTGTCCGGCGCCGCGACGTACTCCGCGATCGCGCCGGGGACGCTCCCGTACACCTCGTCGCCGGGGCGGAAGGCGGTCACCAAACTGCCTACCGCCGCCACACGACCGGCGAGGTCCGTGCCCGCGACGGCGAACTGGGGTCGACGCGGGCTAAAGCCGAGTCCGGAGCCCGCGGCGCGCATCAGATAGGGGCGGCCGCGCAGGATGAGCCGGTCGGCGGTGTTGACCGACGCGGCATGCACGCGCACCAGCACGTCGTGGTCGCCGATCGTGGGCTGGTCGATGTCGCGCAGCTGCAGGTCATCGGGTGAGCCATAGGTTGGTTGAACGATTGCCTTCATGGTGGTCTCCTGCTAATGTACGGCGTACATCGCCAATACGGCGTACATTAGATGTACAGCGTACATACGTCAAGACCCAGGTGCCGAGAGGGATCCAAATGTTTGTCAAGCAACGATCGAGGACCAGACGACGAGTCCCACTCAGCCGGCAGCGAGTGCTCCGAACGGCCATCAAGCTCGCTGATGAAGGCGGAATCGAGTCGCTCAGCATGCGGAACGTCGCCCAGGAGCTGGGGGTATACCCCATGGCGCTCTACAACCACTTCGCGAACAAGGACGATCTGCTCGACGCGATGGTCGACGTGATGTACGAGGAGATCGACGTCACCGCCGGAGGGTCAGACTGGAAAGGGGCGATGCGTCAGCAAGCCAACTCGATCCGCGAAGTGCTCGCGCGTCACCGCTGGGCGCTGGGGGTGATCCAGTCCCGCGTCCATCCAGGCCCGGGCAACATGCGATACCACGACACGGTGATACGGGCGTTGCGGCAGGCTGGCTTCTCCGTCGCGATGGCCGTTCACGCCTTCACCCTGCTCGACAGCTTCATCTTCGGCTTCGCGCTGCAAGAGCAGACCCTGCCCTTCGAAAGCACGGACCAGGTCGACAAGTTGGCGATCGAGATTCTCAGCCAGTTCCCCGCTGACGACTATCCCTACCTCGCCGAGTCCGTTGCCGAGCACGTGGGCAAGGCCGGCTACGACTTCGCCAGCGAGTTCGACTTCGGTCTCGATCTGATCCTCGCCGGTCTGGACAGCCTCCGGGCGTCGCCCGACCGTGCCGATCCCATCGGCACGGCCTGACTGCGGAGCGAGAGTGGTTGGCGCATAGTCCGGCTTGAGCGAGCGATGGGCACTCGGGGTCGCGCGCGGGGGCTCAGCCTGCATTCAAGAGATCACGCTGGCTCCAGGCTCGGGACGACGAGCCAACCAAGGGCGCGGCCCGAATAGATCAGCTGCTCGGTCGTCAGTCCCGACCGCGCTCGTAGGTCGGCGAGGTGCCGCTTGACGGTGCTGGGCCTGATACCCACGAGTTCGGCCGCGTCGTGGACCGACCCGCCGGCGGCGACGTAGGCGGCAAGCACGTCCATCTGGCGCCGCGTCGCCTGCGGCGGAAGCACCCCGCGCTGGTACCCGTCCCTCATGCCAGCCGCCTAGCAGCGGCCAGCCACTCGTCGCGCCCCTCGATCGGGATGGTGTAGGTTGAAATCGCGCGTCCAACACCTGTCGGGCGCGCCATTTCAACCTTTCGGGCAGCGCCAGCGCCAAACCGTGCGCGTAGGCCGCCTGGGTCAGCCGGACATCCACGATCTCGGGTCCGGCGACCGTGATCCGGTCGTAGATGGCGTGCATCAGGTCCGCCTTCTCCTTCGATGCGTCGGTGGCCTGGAGGGACTCGCCCAGGGCGCGGAGCCACTCGACCGC
>DASRYP010000603.1:0-27337 GCA_035687165.1 Actinoplanes sp.
CGGCGATGGAGTCGACGATGCGGGTCGGCCGGTAGGGGAAGGTCTCCACCATCTCGCGGCGCGTCGACCCGGTCAGGACCAGGACGGTCCGCAGCCCGGCCTCCAGCCCACTGATGATGTCGGTGTCCATGCGGTCGCCGATCATCGCCGTCGTCTCGGAGTGCACGTCGAGCGCGTTGAGCGCCGAGCGCATCATCAGCGGGTTGGGCTTGCCGACGAAGTAGGGGTCGACGCCGGTGGCCTTGGAGATCATGGCGGCGACCGAGCCCGCCGCGGGAAGCGCGCCCTCGTTGGACGGGCCGGTGGCGTCGGGGTTGGTGCAGATGAACTTGGCGCCGGCGTCGATGAGGCGGATCGCCTTGGTGATGGCCTCGAAGCTGTACGTACGGGTCTCGCCGAGCACCACGTAGTCGGGGTCGAACTCGGTAAGCACGTAGCCGGCCGCGTGCATGGCCGTCGTCAAACCGGCTTCGCCGATCACGTACGCCGTGCCGCCCGGCCGCTGGTCGGCGAGGAACTGGGCGGTGGCCAGCGCGGCCGTCCAGATCGACTGCTCGGGCACCTCGATGCCCATCCGGAACAGCCGCGCCTGCAGGTCACGCGGCGTGTAGATCGAGTTGTTGGTCAGGATGAGGAAGGGCTTGCCGGAGGTCTTCATCCGGTGCACGAACTCGGGGGCGCCCGGCACCGGCACACCCTCGTGGACGAGAACCCCGTCCATGTCGGTGAGCCAGCTCTCGACGGCCTTGCGGCGCTCAGACATCATGCTCCTCGTCGCTGTGGAGGCGGACAGCAGTTGACCGGGCAGTCGTCCCAGACCGGCAGCGTACCGAGTCGGCGGAGAGGTGCGCGGTCGGTCCGCTCCTGTACGAGTTCTCGAACCATCGTGACAAAACGCGGATCTGTGCCCGGCGTCGCAGCGCGCGCATAGCCCAGACCGAGCCGCTTGGCGGTGTCGGCGGCCTCGTTGTCGAGGTCCCAGATCACCTCGAGGTGGTCGGAGACGAAGCCGATCGGGCTCACCACGACGTCGGTGATCCCCTGCTCCTGCAGTCGCTCCAGGTGCTCGTTGATGTCCGGCTCCAGCCACGGCACCTGCGGCGGCCCGGAGCGGCTCTGCCAGACCAGGTCCCAATCCTGGTGGCCGGCGACCAGGCGCGCGGTCTCGTGCAGCTGCGCCTCGTAGCGGCCACCCGTCGGGCCGGCCGTCCTGGCCATGCTGACCGGGATCGAGTGGGCGGTGAAGATCAGGCGGGTCGTGGCGCGGCGGCTCTCGTCGAGGGTGCCCAGAGCCGACCGTACGGCGTCCGCGTGCGGCTCGACGAAGCCCGGATGGTCCCAGAACTGGCGCAGCTTGGAGATCACCGGAGCGCCCGGACCGACCTTGGCCCGGGCGGCGGCGATGTCTTCCGCATACTGCTTGCACGACGAATATCCGCCGTACGCGCTGGTGGCGAAGCCGAGCGCATGCTTGACGCCGTCGTCGCGCAGCTGCGCCACGGTGTCGGCCAGCATCGGGTGCCAGTTCCGATTGCCCCAGTACGACGGCAGGTCGATGCCGTTCGCGGTGAACTCCGTACGCACGGCGGCGAGGAGGTCGCGGCACTGCTGGTTGATCGGGGAGACGCCGCCGAAGTGCAGGTAATGCTCGGCCACCTCGGCCAGGCGCTCGTCCGGGACGCCGCGCCCGCGCACCACGTTGCGCAGGAACGGCATCACGTCATCGGGCTTCTCGGGACCACCGAAGGACAGCAGGACGAAGGCGTCGTAAACCACCTGTCCCACTATCCACCGTGTCAGGCCCCCAGCGCGTGGTAGCCCCCGTCCACGTGCACAACCTCACCCGTAGTAGCCGGGAACCAGTCGGACAGCAGGGCACAGATGGCCTTGCCGGCGGCCGAGGTGTCGTGCAGGTCCCAGCCCAGCGGCGCCCGGGTGGCCCACGCCTCCTCGAACTGCTCGAAGCCGGGGATCGACTTGGCCGCCATCGTCCGCAGCGGTCCGGCGCTCACCAGGTTGCTGCGGATGCCCTGCTTGCCGAGGTGCAGCGCCAGGTAGCGGTTGGTCGACTCGAGGCCGGCCTTGGCCACGCCCATCCAGTCGTAGACCGGCCACGCCTTGGTCGCGTCGAAGGTCAGTCCCACGATGCTGCCGCCCGCCTGCATCAGCGGCAGCGAGGCAACGGCCAGCGCCTGGTACGAGTACGTGGAGACGTGCAGAGCCTTCGACACGTCCGCCCACTGCGCGTTGAGGAACTCGCCGCCGAGCACGCTCTGCGGGCCGAACGCGATCGAGTGCAGCACCCCGTCGATCCCGTCGACGTGCTCACGCACCTTGCCGGGGAGCGCGGCGAGCTGCTCGGGGTCGGTGACGTCGAGCTCGATCACCGGCGGCGGCTCCGGGAGCCGCTTGGCGATCCGCTCGACCAGGGACATCCGGCCGAAACCGGTCAGCACGACGGTCGCCCCGTTCTCCTGGGCGATCTTCGCCGCCGAGAACGCGATCGAGGCGTCGGTGATGACGCCGGTGATGAGCAGCCGCTTGCCGGCCAGCAATCCAGACACGGGTCGTTTTCTCCTTGTGAGTTATTCAGTGGCCCATGCCGAGGCCACCGTCGACCGGGATGACGGCACCGTTGATGTACGCCGCCGAGTCGCCGGCCAGGAAGGCCACTGTGGCGGCCACCTCCTCGACCGTGGCGAGCCGCCCCGCCGGAACGGCCTTGATGATCTCGGCCCGGCGGTCGTCCGACAGCACCTGGGTCATTTCGGTGTCGATGAAGCCGGGCGCCACCACGTTCGCGGTGATGTTGCGACTGCCCAGCTCACGGGTGATGCTGCGGGCCAGGCCGACCAGGCCGGCCTTGCTCGCGGCGTAGTTCACCTGTCCGGGTCCGCCGTAGAGGCCGACCACCGACGAGATGAAGATGAGCCGGCCCCACTTGGCGCGCAGCATCTTGGAGCTGGCCCGCTTGGCGACCCGGAACGAGCCCTTGAGGTTCGTGTCGATCACGCGCTCGAACTGCTCCTCGCTCATCCGCAGCAGCAGCGTGTCGTCGGTGATGCCGGCGTTGGCCACCAGCACCTCGACCGGGCCGAGCTCCTTCTCGATCTCGGTGAAGGCGGCGTCGACCTGTGCCGAGTCGGTGATGTCGCACTTCACGCCGAACAGCCCCGCGGGTGCGCCGCTGCCCCGGTGCGTGACCGCGACCCGGTCGCCCTGCTTGGCGAACGCCTGCGCGATCGCGAGGCCGATGCCCCGGTTGCCGCCTGTCACCAATACCGTGCGAGCCACGACCTTCGCTCCTCATACCCAGGTAAGGGGTGCCGGACAGCACCTCAGGGGCACGCCGGCGCCGTGGGCAGCGCCGTAACCTGCCGGAGTGGAGACTATCGGCCCGGTGACCCGGCGCAACGCCACGGGGCCGCTCGCCGGGACCAACCCGACCGACACCGGCAAGCTTCAGCGCCCACGAACTGCCCACGGGCGGGGTCGCCGGACACGACTACTACCTCGTGGCGGGCAGCCCGACTCTGCGCGCGGCGGGTGACGTCGCCCTCTCGGGTGGTTCTCGCCACGAGTCGCCGGGGCGCGTTTCTTAGCGGGGTCTTAAGGGGTACAGTCGCACGCGGTCCTGACGCCGAACCGACTAGTTGGAGGTGATCGCTGTGCGAGATAGCGATCCTCCTAGTCGCGGCCGGGCCATCCGTCAGCCCTGACCGCTGACGACCAGCCCCGCATCCACCGGCACCGCTGATCCTGGGCGGACCGGGCCAGTCGTGTGCGCCGCGACGCCGGATGCGTGGGTACCGGCCGCGACGTGACGTGCGCTTGAGAAACGCCAGTCACTTCAGCGGAAAGCAGCCTCCGACATGAAGAACCTCATCGCGCCCCTGACCTTCACCATCGCCGCCACCTGGGTGGTCGTGCTCTTCGTCCTCGCGCACAACACCCCCTGAACTCCCTATGGCAGGCGGGACGTCCAGAGCAGGCTGAAACCGGCCGCCATCAGACCCAGCAACAGAGCGAGCCCGGCGTACCACTGGGTGACCTCGCGAGGCTCCACGCGGTGGCCGATCGAGCTGCCCATGTCCTCGTACACCTGCTTGAGCTCGCTGACCGAGGCGGCCTCGTAGAAGTAGCCTTTCGTGTTCTCGGCAAGCTGCTGCAGCGACAACCGGTCGACGGGGACCCGCTGCAGAGCGCCCCGGATGTCGACCACGCCGGTGTCGGTGCCGAAGGCGATGGTCGAGACCGGTACGTTGGCCTGCGCCGCCGCCGTGGCCGCGTCCTCGATCGAGCGGCCCGAGGTGCGGTAGCCGTCGGAGAGCAGCACGATCCGGGCCGGCGGTGCGCCGTCGGCCCCGGCGGCCGGCACCGACCGGATCGCGTCCAGCGAGGTGAAGACCGCCTCGCCGGTCGCGGTCGCCTCGGCCAGGGTCAGCCCGTCGATCGCCGCGACCACCTCGGAGCGATCCTTGGTCGGCGAGACCAACACGTTGGCCGATTTCGCGAACGAGACCAGACCCAGGTTGTACGTCGGTGGGAGCTCGTTGACGAACGCCTTCGCCGCCTCCTGGGCCGCTTCGATGCGGTTCGGGGCGACGTCGTCAGCCTCCATCGAGAGCGAGACGTCGATCGCGAGCATCACGGTCGCCCGTTCGAGCGGCTCCTCCTTGTCGACCGAGGGACGGGCCAGCGCCGCGCCCAGGGTCAGCAGGGAGAGCAGGAGCGCCGCCGCCGAGATGTGCTTGCGCCAGCCCAGGCCCTTGGGGGCGAGGGTGCGCAGCAGGTCGACGTTGGTGAAGCGCATCGCGTACGTGCGTTTGCGGAACTGCCGCCACGCGTAGAGGCCGGCGAGGGCGATCACCGGCAGGAGCGCCAGGAGCCACCACGGCTCCAGGAAACGGATCATCGGGTGGTCCCCCGGGTGCGTGCGTGTCGTTGGGCGGCCACGAATCGGACCATGTCGAGCAGCCAGTCGGTGTCGGTGCGCAGGCGCAGGTGGGCGACGCCCGCCCCGCGCAGGGCGCCGGCGATCGCGGCGCGTTGCTCGGCCGCCGCCTCGGCGTAGCGACGGCGCAGCTTCTCGTCGGAGGTCTGCACCTCGTGCAGGGCGCCGGTCTCCGGGTCGGCGAGGGTGAGCACGCCGACGTCGGGCAGGTCGAGCTCGCGCGGGTCGACGACCTCGATGGCGAGCACGTCGTGCCGCACGCCGAGCTTGCGGATCGGGCGTGCCCAGCCGTCGACGGGGGCCAGGAAGTCGGAGATCACGACGGCGACACCGCGGCGACGGGGTGGCCGGTTGAGCAGGTCGATCAGCTCGCCGAGGTCGGCCCGGCCGGGACGGACCTGGGTGCCGGCGATGGCCCGCAGCAGGCCCTGGGCCTCCTTGCGGCCGGGCCGGGCGGGCAGCCGGACGACCGACGGGCCGGTCGGGGTCGGCGGCGGCGCGGATCGGAAGCGGCGTGTCGGCTGGACGGTGCCGGAGCCCGTGCCGACGACGGCGCCAATGCGGTTGCCGCCGCGCACGGTCAGGTGGGCGATCGCCGTGGCGCCCGCGAGCACCAGGTCGCGCTTCAGCCACTGGGCGGTGCCGAAGTCGAGGCTGGCGCTCAGGTCGATCGCCAGCCAGGTCTCGAGTTCACGGTCGGCAACCGTCCGGCGTACGTGCGGCAGCGTGGTGCGCGCGGTGACCGGCCAGTCCATGCGGCGCACGTCGTCGCCGGGACGGTATTCGCGGGACTCGCCCGCCTCGCTGCCGGGGCCGGGCAGCAGGCCGACGTAGTCGCCCTGGAGCAGGCCGTCGAGCTTGCGGGTGACCAGCAACTGCAGCCTGGACAGGACGGCCTCGGCCCGCGCCGTGCCCGCCGCACCCAGACCGGTCAGCGCTGTGCGGGCCATGCGGCACCTGGCTGCGCGGGCGGGAGCTGAGCGGGCGGGAGCTGGGAGCCTGGGAGCTGGGGGCCGCCGCTCACCGGGGCGGCGGGGTGGCCGTTGGGCGACGTGCCCTGGCGAGAGGCGACCGAGGGCAGCGGGACGCTCTGCATGATGCGGGCGACGATGTGGTCGGCCGGGATGTCGTCGGCCAGCGCGTCGTAGCTGAGCACCAGGCGGTGGCGCAGGATGTCGGGGGCGATGTCCTGCACGTCCTGCGGTAGCGCGTAGTCGCGGCCCCGCAGCAGCGCCAGCGCCCGGGTCGCGCGGACGATGCCGAGCGAGGCGCGCGGGCTCGCGCCGTACTGGATGAGCTGGGCCACGTCGGGCATGCCGTGCTGGGCCGGGGCGCGGGTGGCCAGCACCAGCCGGACCGTGTAGTCGACCAGCGCGTTGTGCACGAAGACCTGGTCGGCGCGGCGCTGGAGGCCGAGCAGATCCTCCGGGGCGAAGACCTGCTTGGGCTCCGGGGCGCTCACCCCCATCCGGTAGATGATCTCGCGCTCCTCGGCGTCGGTCGGGTAGCCCACCAGGATCTTCATCAGGAAGCGGTCGCGTTGCGCCTCGGGCAGCGGGTAGACGCCCTCCTGCTCGATCGGGTTCTGCGTCGCCATCACCAGGAACGGACTTGGCACCTCGTGGGTCTGCCCGCCGATCGAGACCTGATGCTCGGCCATGACCTCGAGCAGCGCCGACTGCACCTTGGCCGGTGCTCGGTTGATCTCGTCGGCGAGCAGGAAGTTGACGAAGACGGGGCCGAGCTCGACGTCGAACTTCTCGCTGCTCTGGCGGTAGATGCGGGTGCCGACGATGTCGGCCGGGACCAGGTCGGGGGTGAACTGGATGCGCGAGAAGGTGCCGCCGACGACCCGGGCCAGCGTCTCGACCGCCAGGGTCTTGGCCACCCCGGGGACGCCCTCGATCAGGCAGTGCCCGCGGGCGAGCAGCGCCACGAACATCCGCTCGACCATCCGGTCCTGCCCGACGATCACCCGCTTGACCTCGAACATGGCGCGTTCGAGCTGAGACGCGTCCTGGGCCGGCGGAACCGGCGCGGCGCCCGGATTGGTCTCGGTCTCGGGCGTGAGCGGCTGAGCCACCGGTCCTCCACAGCGGGTCGAAAAGTCGTCTGCCGACGCTCAAGACTTACACGACCGACCTGAGAGCGCGCTCGTGGTGTCGTATTACGCGTCGCGGCCGCACCTCGCCAGGGGCCGCGAGCGTCGATCTTTCTGCGCGATCCGCCGGATCGGGCACCCACAGCGGGCGGATGCGCCCACTCGTGAAGCGTGTAACATCTGTCCCGTCGCCGGGCGACTTCCCCCGTGGTCGCCCGGCGCTCACTTCGCTTGCTGGCCTATTCTTGCCGGCGTGGATATGTTGCCGGCCGGCCCCTCCGAGCCTCAGTGCTCGTCGAAGGGTTGCCGTGAGCGAGCAACGTGGGCGCTCAGGTGGAACAACCCGAAACTCCACACCCCGGATTACCGCAAGACGTGGCTGGCGTGCGACCACCATCGCGTCACCCTCGGCGACTTCTTGCAAGTCCGGGGCTTCCTGCGCGAAGTCACGCCCTTCGGTGCAGCGTCGGATGCACCGCTCCCCTAGGCTCAAGGGGTGACCGTCGACGCCCTGACCCCCTGGCCCGACACCGTCGAGTGGCGCCCGGTCTCGCCCAAGCTGATCACAGTGGAGCTGATCGTCCGCTGGACCTGGTCGGTGATCCTCATCGCCGGTCTCTGCGTCGGCCTGGTGCTGCAGGGCCACTGGCTCTGGCGGCTGGGCATCGCGCTCATCTTCCTCAACGCGATCTGGCGCTCCTTCGTCACGGTCCGGGCCGTGCGGGCCTGGGGCTACGCCGAGCGCGACCAGGATCTGCTCGTGCGGCACGGCCTGCTCGTGCGGCGGCTCTCCATCGTTCCCTATGCGCGCATGCAGTTCGTCGACGTGACGGCCGGCCCGCTCGAACGCGCGTTCGGGCTGGCCACCGTGCAGTTGCACACCGCCGCCGCGGCCAGCGACGCCCGCATCCCCGGCCTCCCGCCGACCGAGGCCGCCCGGCTGCGTGACCGGCTGACGGCGCTGGGCGAGGACCGGGCCGAGGGCCTGTGACGACCGCAGGCCCCCCGGGGACGGCCATCGACGAGCCACGCCGCCGGCTGCACCCGCTCAGCCCACTGCTGCACGGCGCCAAGAGCATCGCGGTGATCGTGGCGGCGCTCTCCTGGCAGACGCTGTCCCAGGTCGGGGTCGAGCGGTTCGCGCTGGTCGTGCTCGTGGTCGCGGTCGGGGTGGTGGTGTTCTCGATCATCGGCTGGCTCACCACGGGCTACCAGGTCGTCGGCCGCGAGCTCCGCATCTCCGACGGGGTGATCTGGCGGCGCAACCGGGCCATCCCGCTCGAACGGCTGCAGGCGGTGGAGCTGCGGCGGCCGCTGCTGGCCCAGCTCACCGGCCTGGCCGAGCTGCGCCTCGAGGTGATCGGCGGCGGCAAGACCGAGGCGCCGCTGGCCTACCTGACCGTGCGCGAGGCCAGCGCGCTCCGGGAGCGGCTGCTCGCGCTCGCCGGTCGTTCGCGCTCGGTGACGACCGAGCCGACCGCCGACGCGCCCGCGCTGGAGCGCCCGCTCCTTCGGGTCACCAACCGTGATCTGGTCGTCAGCCAGCTGCTCACGCCGCAGGCGTTCTTCCTGCCGGTCGGGGTGGCCTTCGTGGTGCTGCAGTTCGTCCTCGAGGGGTCGTGGACCTTCATCGGCATCGCCAGCACCGTGACGGCGATGGCCGGTGTGCTGCTGCAGCCGGTCCGGCGCGTGCTGCAAGACTGGGACTTCCGCCTGGCGCGCGACCCCGAGGGGCGGCTCTCGGTGCGCTACGGGCTGCTCGAGACCCGCAACCAGGTCGTTCCACTCAACCGGGTGCAGGCGATCGGCGCCACCTGGCCGCTGCTCTGGCGCGGGCAGGGCTGGCTGCATCTGCGGCTCGACGTGGCCGGTTACGCGGGCGAGACGGGCGGCGGGGACTCCAAGCGCTCCGACCGGCTGCTGCCGGTGGGCGACTTCGCGACCGCGCGGGCACTGGTGTGGGAGGTGCTGCCGGGCGTCGACCTGGCCGCGCTGGCCACCTCACCGCCACCGCGGCGGGCGCGCTGGCTCAACCCGATCTCGCTACGGTCGATCGGGGTCGGGCTGACGCCGGAGGTTTTCGTGACGCGCTGGGGGCTGCTCACCCGCGAGATGCACGTAGTGCCGTACGCCCGGCTGCAGAGCGTCCGCGTCTTGCAGGGGCCTTGGCAGCGACGGCTGGGCCTGGCGACCGTCTATGCCGACACCGCCCGTGGACGGGCCGGGCAGGCCAAGGACCGCGATCTGGCCGAGGCGTACGCGCTCGCGGCCGAACTGGCCGTGCGAGCGCGGCATGCCCGCGCCCCGGCGGAGCTGATCCCGACAACACCACCACGGCCGACCCCGCCGGCCCCGAGTGCGGACGAGACTTACTGGCAGAAACCCTAAGATCATCGCATGGAGCTCCCGGAATTCCCGCCCGGTCTCACCGCCCGTGTCGAGTTGACCGTCACCGATGCCGACACCGCCCAGTCGCACGGCTCGGGTGACGTTCCCGTACTGGCCTCGCCGAGGGTGCTGGCGCTCGCCGAGGCCGCCACCGTCGCCGCCACCGCCCGTCACATCCCCGGCGGGATTACCACCGTGGGGGTGCGCGCCGAACTCTCCCACCTGGCTCCCACGCCGGTGGGCCACCGGGTCTACGCGTTGGCCACGCTCGCCAAAATGGAGGGCCGCCGGCTCTTCTTCGAGGTCGTCGTGCGCAAGGACGACCTGCTCGTCGCCGAGGTGCTGGTCGAGCGGCTGCTGCTCGACCGGCGCCGGTTCATCGAGAAGGCGCTCAGCTGAGCGTCCCCCAGCGAGCGATGACCTCGTCGGTCGTCGGCATCGCCACCGCGCCACCGCGGCGCTCGCAAACCAGTCCGGCCACGGCCAGGGCGAAGCGCACGGTGCGCTGCCAGCCGTCGAGGTCCTTGGGCAGGCCGTCGGCGAGCAGGCGGCGCACCAGGGCACCCATCACCGAGTCGCCGGCACCGGTCGCGTCGACCGCCTCGACCGCGGGCGCGGGCAGCATCGCGGTGCCGTCGGCCGCGGCCACATAGGCACCCTTCGAGCCCCAGGTGACAACGACGGCCTTCGCGCCCAGCTCGCGGATCCGTTCGGCGGCCTGCTCGGGCGTGGCGCCGTCGTAGAGCACCTCGGCGTCGGCCGCGCTGAGTTTGACCAGGTCGGCGGTGGCGAAGAACTCCTCGGCGAGCTCGCGCAGATGGGTCACGGCCGCGCCGTCGGGCAGCAGGGTGGGCCGGGCGTTCGGGTCGAAGACGCGCAGCGGCCCCGGCGTCGCCCAGGCGCCGCGGGCGGCGGCGCGGAACGGCTCGCGCAGCAGGCAGATCGACCCGGCATAGAGCACGTCGGCCCCGGCCAGCACGGCGGTGTCGAGGTCGGCCGGCCCGAGCAGCGCGTAGGACGGCGGCTCGCCATAGAAGGTGAAGGTCGGCTCGGCGCCGACGAAGGTCGTGACGGCCAGCGTGGTGGGCACGGGAACACGCTTCACCCCGCCGACGCCGACGCCGCGTTCGGTGAGGAAATCGGCGATGCGGGTGCCCAGCACGTCGTCGCTGACCGAGCCGACGAAGCGCACCTGGCCGCCGAGCCGGGTCGCGCCGACCGCGACGTTGAGCGGCGCACCGCCGATCGCCTCGCGGTAGATCACCTCGCCGTCGTGCTCGGCCTCCTGGAGGTCGATCAGCGCCTCGCCGAGCACCACCGCGTAGCCCATGTGCCATTCCTCCCGTAACGCAGCCTTAATGCGGAACAGCCTTCCGTCCGGGAACGCGCAGCGCCAGTACTCGCCCAATATGTCACTTTTTGGGATGATCAGCGGATGTTGCTCCGCTCGCTCGCCCTCGTCGTCCCGCTGGCCCTGACCGCCGGCTGCGCCAACTCCGCGGAGGTCGCTCCCACAACCGGCGGGCAGGTGCTCGCCTCCGCCTCCGCCTGGACCCTCTACCAGGGCTCGACCAGCCCGTCCCCCACCGCGTCCTGGACTCCCGACGCGGTGGCCACCGGTACGTTCCTGCCGTTCCGACCCGGCTCGACGGCGATCACCTACGACCCGGCGGTGGTCCCGCCCGGCGCGACAGCGACGGTCGAGATCCAACAGAGGACCCAGACCATGGAGGTACGCCTCGTGGCCGCCGGGCTGGTTCCCCGAAGGGCTTACGGCGCACATCTGCACACCAAGCCCTGCACCGCCCTGCCCGCCGAGGCCGGCCCGCACTACCAGCACCAGAAGGACCCGGCCGCCGCCACGTCCCCGCCCTCGGTGAATCCCGCCTACGCGAACCCGGCCAACGAGGTCTGGCTCGACTTCACGGTCGACGGCTCCGGCGAGGCGTCCGCGTCGTCGGTCCTGACCTGGACGTTCCCGCCCGGCACCCCGGCTCGTTCGCTGATCCTGCACGCCGAGACCACCAAGACCGCCCCGGGCGTCGCCGGCAGCGCGGGTAAGCGAGTCGCCTGCATGACGTTGCCGCAGCCCTGAACGGGTCCCCGCGCGCCGTCCCTGGACTGCTGGTCGTCCGGGGCAGGCGGTAACGTCGGGGATGGATCGACGATCGGAGGCACCACCAATGGCCGAGCAGAAGGTCGCGCCACCCGCGGCCAAGACGGAGTCGCACGACCCCGCCTTTCCCGAGGCGTTCCTGCAGTTCATGCGGGGTGGATGGCGCGAGGATCCGCTGGCCGTCAGCCCGCTGTCCGAGGTGCCCACCTTCGCGAAGCGGCGCAACGCGCTCTCCGAGGCGTTCCCCGGCGAGACGCTGATCATCCCGTCCGGCAACGAGAAGGTCCGGGCCAACGACACCGAATACTCGTTCCGGCCCGGCAGCGACTTCTTCTACCTGACCGGCGACCGCGACCCCGACAGCGTGCTCGTGCTGCGGCCCAGCGGCTCCGGCCACGACGCGGTGCTCTACACGCACCAGCGCAACTCCAAGGACACCGACGCGTTCTTCCGCAGCCGCAACGGTGAGCTGTGGGTGGGCCGCACGCACACGCTGGCCGAGAAATCGACCGAGCTGGGCATCGAGACGGCGTCGCTGGGCGCGCTGGGCGCGGCGCTGGCCGATTCGGCCTCGGGGCGCACGCGGGTGTTACGCGGCTTCGACGCGGCCGTCGACCGGACGATCCTGGCCTACGAACCCGACCGCGACCGGCCGCGCGACCGCGAGCTGGCCTGGGTGCTCAGCGAACTCAAGCTGGTCAAGGACGAGTGGGAGATCGCCCAGCTGCAAGCGGCGATCGACGCGACGGTGCGCGGCTTCGAGGACGTGGTCCGGGTGCTGCCGGCCGACCGCGCGGTGAAGGAACGGCTCCTCGAGGGCGTCTTCGGGCTGCGAGCACGGCACGACGGCAACGACGTGGGCTACGGCTCGATCGTGGGCGCGGGCGCGCACGCGACGATCCTGCACTGGGTGCGCAACACCGGCACCACCAAGCCGGGCGAGCTGCTGCTCATGGACATGGGCGTCGAGGGCAACAACTTCTACACCGCCGACGTGACGCGTACGGTCCCGGTCTCGGGGCAGTTCACCCCGTTGCAGCGCCAGGTGTACGACATCGTGCACGCGTCGCAGCAGGCCGGAATGGACGCGATCAAGCCGGGCGTGCTGTTCAAGGACGTGCACAAGGTCTGCATGCGAGTGCTGGCCGAGGGGCTGCACGACCTGGGCCTGCTCCCGATCAGCGTCGACGAGGCGATGAGCGACGACAGCACGATCTATCGCCGCTGGACCTTGCACGGCTTCGGCCACATGCTCGGCATCGACGTGCACGACTGCTCGAACGCGCGCAACGAGACCTACCGCGACGGGCCGCTCGAGGAGGGCTACGTCCTGACCGTCGAGCCGGGCCTGTATTTCCAGCCCGAGGATGAGCTGGTCCCGGCCGAGTTGCAGGGCATGGGCATCCGCATCGAGGACGACGTGCTCGTCACGGCCGACGGCTGCAAGAACCTGTCGGCGGGTCTGCCCCGGTCCTCGTCGGACGTCGAGGCGTGGATGGCCTCGCAGCGTGCGGCCGGCCCGCGACTTCCGGAGTGAAGGGACGCGCGTCAGCCGGCGGCGTAATCGCTGACGGACCAGCACTCGGGCCCGGAGCCGACGTCGATGGTGACCTTGGCCGGGTGGCCGTCGGCACCGTCGAGGACGGTCGTCACCTCGCCGCCGTCGTCGGACGCGGTCTGCGCCATCTCGACCAGTTCCTTCAGGGTGAAGGCCTCGATCTCCTCACCGGTCTCCCCGGTGGCCGGCCCCAGATCCTCGTCGGCGACGCGCGACGGATCGGCGGCGGTGAGGTCGAGACGGTCGGTCGCGGTCACCGCCCCGGAGGCGACCTTCACCTGGTAGCGGCCGACTGGCTTGGCCACGTCGCAGCCGCGGGTCAGCACATACGAGTACGAGGCCGGCTCGGTCCACGCCGGCGCGGAGACCGGCGGCGGTGAAGTCGGTGTCTTCTCCACGGTGTCGGACGTGCATCCGCCCACCGTCGCCAGCAAGGCTATCCCGCCCAAAGCCCACCCCAGCCGCACAGGTCTTTCCCCTCTCCCAGGTCGCCACGCAATCTAACGCAGCGGCCGCCCCGAAGTTTCTGGCCTTCCGTGTCGATCTGCGGCCGCGCCGTTCGACCTTGGGGGTGCGAAGGTCGAGACACGACCGGCGAAGCAACCCGAGGAGAGCCGTCATGGCGAAGTACATGCTCATCATGCGCAGCACCGACGAGAGCCTGGCCAAGATGATGGACACCCCGATGGAGCAGATGCTCGAGACGGTCGGGAGCTACACGGATGAACTGATCAAGGCCGGCGCGCTCCTCGCCGCCGAGGGGCTCGACGACGCCGCCCAGGGCGTGGTCGTCGACTTCTCCGGCGAGACGCCGGTGGTCACCGACGGGCCGTACGGGGAGACGAAGGAGCTGTTCGGCGGCTTCTACCTGATCGACGTGCCCACCAAGGAGGACGCGGTCGAGTGGGCCAAGCGACTCCCCTCCTTCCCGGGCGCCAAGTGCGAGGTCCGGCGGGTGCCCAGCATCGACGAGTTCCCGCAGGACAACGAGTGGGTCGTCAAGGAGCGGGCCTGGCGCGAGCAGACCGGCCAGTTGTGAGTTCGATCGAGGCGATCTGGCGTATCGAGTCGGCCCGCATCGTCGGGGCGCTCGCCCGCTACACCGGGGACCTCGATCTGGCCGAGGACGTCGCGCAGGAGGCGGTCGCCGAGGCGCTGGTCTCCTGGCCGCGTGACGGCGAGCCCGCGAATCCGGTGGGCTGGCTGCTCGCCACGGCCCGGCGGCGGGCGATCGACAGTTTCCGCCGCCGGGCCGGGCGTGACGAGCGGTATGCGCTGCTCGCCTCGGACGGCTTCGCCGGAACCGACGATCTGCTGTGGGATCCGGACCGGATCGACGACGACGTACTCGCGTTGATGTTCGTCGCCTGTCATCCGGTCCTCTCTCCCGAGGCCCGGGTCGCTCTGACGCTGCGTACGGTCGGCGGGCTCTCGACCGAGGAGATCGCACGGGCATTTCTGGTGCCGGTGCCGACAATCCAGGCGCGCATCACCCGGGCCAAGAAGACGATCGCGGTAGCCCGGGTGCCGTTCGAGGTGCCCCCGGTGGCCAAGCGGCGGGAACGGCTCGGCGGCGTCCTCAGCGTCCTCTACGTGATCTTCACGGAGGGGTCGACGGCGACGGCGGGTGACCGCTTGTTGCGCGAGGATCTGGCGTACGAGGCGATTCGGCTCGTCCGGACCCTGTCGGCGCTGCTGCCCGGCGAGCCGGAGGTCTTCGGGCTGCTGGCGCTCTGCGAGCTGACCGCGGCGCGGTTCCCGGCCCGCACCGGCCCCGACGGCGCGGCCGTCCTGCTGGAGAAGCAGGACCGGCGGTGCTGGGACCGCTCGGCGATCCGCCGGGGCACGGCTGCTCTGGGTCAGGCGGGTCGCGGGCTCGGCCCCTACGGACTGCAGGCCGCCATCGCCGCCTGCCACGCCGCCGCCGGTTCGGTCGCCGAGACCGACTGGGAGCGGATCGTGCTCCTTTACGAGGCGTTGGGCCGGGTCGCGCCGTCGCCGATCGTCGAACTGAACCGGGCGGTCGCGGTCGCGATGGCCGACGGCCCGGCCGAGGCGCTGCTGATGGTCGACGAGCTGGTCGCGCGGGACCGGCTGCCCGGCTCCCACCTGCTGCCCACCGTGCGCGGCGAGCTGCTGCTGCGGCTGGGCCGCACCACCGAGGCCCGGGCCGAACTCGAGCTGGCCGCCCGGTTGTGCGGCAACGCGAAGGAGCGCGCGGTGCTGTTAGGGAAGCTCGAGCACGAGTAGGTCGCTCTCCTCCTCGACCGGGCGCGGCGCACGCTCGGCAGCCACGGCCGCGTCGAGGGCGGCGAAGCCGACGGCGATCTCGTCCTCGGTGAGCCGTTCGAACGTCGACGAGCCGCGCAGCTTGAGGCGTTCGGCGTATTCGCCCAGGCCGGCGGCGATGCGCTCCTGGACCCGGTCGATCGCGACGAAGCGCAGCCCGGCCTCGACGAACGCCTCGAGCAGCGGGTCGAGCCGCGGGAAGACCTGCTCGTCGATGAGACGGATGCCGGGGAAGTAGCTGTACCAAGGGAGCTCGGGCATCCGGTCGGGGAAGAGGCTGCGGATCAGCACCCGGCCGCCGGGGCGCAACACGCGGGCGATCTCGGCAGCCGTCGCGGCGTGGTCGCGCACGTGGTGCAGCACCAGGAAGAGCAGCACGAGGTCGCAGCTCTGGTCGGGCAGCGGTATGCCGGTGGCCGAGCCGGCCAGGTAGGTGACGCCGGGGTGCGTGGCGTGCTCCTCGGCGGCGGACCGCATGCGGTCGAACGGCTCGACACCCCAGACGGGGCCGCCGAACTCGTCGGCCAGCGCCGGGGTGAAGCGGCCCGTGCCGGAGCCCAGGTCGAGCACGGCGAGCGGCCGCTGCGGCGGCGCGTGGCGGGCGAACACCTTCACCCAGTCGGCCATCGTCTCGGACGGCAGCGCGCGGGTCCGTGCGTAGGCCCGATGCTGCCGTTCGTCGTAGTTCACCTCACGCAAGAATCTGCCCTCCCGCGCCCATTGTTCGCTGTCGAGCTCCCGAGCGCACCTTTGGATACCGCCTCGGGACCCTACTCACAGCTGGACCTCAGGCTGCGTCGGTGACGAAGACGGCGACGGATCGGGCCGGAACGGTCAGTCGGCCGTCGGCGGCAACGGCCGTGAGCAGCAGCGGATCGGCCGTGCCGGCCAGCTCGGGGTGCAGGCGCAGAGTGCCGGGGACGGTCTGGACGGTCGGTTCCGCGGTGGCGTTGAAGACGACCACGACCTGGCTCCACCGCGGGTCGAGCCCGGTGCCGTCGAGACACATCACGATCACGCCGGGCGTCTCGCCGGGACCGCCGAGCGGGAACGTGAGCCGCCGCTGCACCTCGTCGGCGGTGGGCAGCCCGAAGACCGGCGACGACCGGCGGATCCGCAGCAGCTCCCGGTAGCGGGCGGCGGTCAGCTCGATCACCTCGGGCGGCGGGACCAGCGCCGGGTCGGCGAGCAGCGGACCGGCCAGCGGCCAGATCTCCTCGTTCTCGCTCGCGGGCGGCAGGCCGAGGCCGAAGCCGTTGCCGAGGAGCGGGTCCCAGCGGATCTGGTTGAACCAGTCGCCGGAGTTGTGCGAGTTGCGGTCGAGCGACTTGGAGCGCAGCCGCTCGCTGCCCATCGCGACGAAGCCGGCGCCCTGCCCGAGCACGACCAGCGACAGGGCGAGCACCTGCAGCCGGGCCCGCTCGAGCGGCGCGGTGGTGATCGGCAGCTTGAACGCCATCGCGTCGTACAAAGTCTCGTTGTCGTGCGCGTCGACGTAGTTGACCGTCTCGCCCGGGCTCATCGCGTAGCCGCTCGGGGAGCCGTTGTAGTCGATCTGGGCGCCGCTGCGCTCGGCCCCGGTGTGGGTGACGAAACGGTACGCCGACAGGCCGCCGGAGAGACCCACCTTGATCCGGTCGTGCACGACGAGCGGGGTGCGGGAGCCGAGCCCGGTGGCGAAGCCGGGCACGGCCGGGTCCCCGAACGAGCCACCGCCGCGGACCGCGTCCCGCAGCCGGTCGTTGAAGGTGCCGATCCCGGTGCCGGCCAGGTTGATCTGGGTGGCCTGGGCGAACCGGGCGTCGTCGGCCACCTCGCCGAAGTTCCACCCCTCCCCGTACAGGCAGATCTCCTTGCCCTCGACGCCGTCGATCTCGAAGCTGAGGTGGTCGAGGTTGACCCGGACCTCGAGGATGTTGGCCCGCGGATGGTGGCCCATGAGGTCGAACCGGAAGCCGTCGACGCGGTACTGCCGGGCCCAGGTGAGCACGGAGTCGACGACCAGGCGGCTCATCATCATGTGTTCGGGCGCGGTGTTGGGGCAGCAGGTGGACTCGGCGGTCGACCCGTCGGCCAGCAACCGGTGGTAATAGCCCGGGACGAGACGGTCGAGGACGCTGAACCGGTCGAGTCCGTCGGCCATCGTGTGGTTGTAGACGACGTCCATGACCACGCGCAGGCCGGCGGCGTTGAGGGCGGCGACCATGCCGCGGAACTCCCGCACGCGCGACGGGCCGGCGGGGTCGACGGCGAAGCTGCCCTCGGGCGCCGTGTAGTGCCACGGGTCGTACCCCCAGTTGAAGCCGTCCTCGGCGGCGATCGCCATCACCGCGCGTTGCTGCTCGGGCGAGTCGGGCGGGAAGGCGGCCAGGTCGCAGGCGGGGGTGGCCTGGTCGGCGCGGCGGTCGGGCACGGTGGCGAAGTCGAACGCGGGCAGCAGGTGCACGTGGGTGAGCCCGGCCCCGGCGAGCGAGCGCAGGTGGCGCATCGAGGCGGAGTCAGGCCGGGTGAAGGCGGCATAGGTCCCCCGCTCGGCCGGGGGCAGCGTGTGGTCGAAGATCGAGAAGTCGCGGATCGACACCTCGCTGATCTGCATGCGGGCGGCCGGCACCGCGGGTGGCTTGACGGGTGTGTCCCAGCCGGGTGGCGCGAGCGCGGGATCGTCGAGGTCGACCAGCAGGCTGTGGGTCGAGTCGGTGGCCAGCGCGAGCGAATAGGGGTCGGTGACGCTGGTGGTGACCACCCGCTGGGCGGCCGGGTGCCACACCTCGACGCGGTAGCGGTAGTAACGGCCCAGCCATTTCGGCTTGAGCGGCGCCGTCCAGACACCGGTCAGCGCGTCGCGTTCCATCGGCACGAGTTTCGGCTCGTCGCCGGGCGTCTTGAAGAGCTCGAGCCCGACCGTCCGGGCGGTGGGCGCCCAGACCGACAGCCGTGGGCGCTCGTCGCCGAGGATCAGGCCCAGCTCGGCGTCAGCGGCCTCGGCGTAGAGGTCGTCGAGCACCCCGGCGAGCTGCACCCCGGTCAGCGCCGTGACCCGGCCCTCGGCGTCGAAGCCGGTGACGAGAAGCTGGTCGCGCAGCAGGTCACCGAGCGCGGCGTCGCCCAGTTCCCGTACCGAGAAGGCCCGATAGGCCCGCAGGTGCGGGAACCGGCGGCTCTGGGCCTGGAACAGACCGCCCGGCCGGTGCGTGAGCGACAGCGTGCCGGCCAGCGTGAACGTCTCGGCGCGGTCGACGATCCAGCCCGGCAGCGCGATGGTCGTGCGGTCGACGAAGACGGCGAGCGCGCGGGCCGGGTCGAGCTCGGGGCCGAGCGTGCCGAGGTCGGGCAGCACCGGCGCCTCGGTGCCGGCGAGCAGCCACACCTCGCGGCTCTTGGTCAGGTCGAGGCGCTGGTCGTCGGGGAGGTCCTTCTCGTCGCCGCGGTGCAGCACGAAGCGCAAGCCGATCGCGTCGGACCGCACGGGAACCCGGAAGACGGCCCCGAACGAGTCGATGTAGCGCGGGGCGATCGGCCTGCGCCAGACCGGCTTGGTGGGCGTGCCCTCCCAGGCGTGCAACCCCCAGCCGGTGTAGTCGCCGTCGGGCCGGCGGTAGTGGATGACCGCGACGCCGTCCTCGACCGGTGGTGACACGGCGGGCGGCGAGGTGTGGACGGTGGGATCGCCGGGCCGGAGCCAGATCTCGGGCGTCTGCGACGGGTCGACGTGCCGGTCGGCGTCGACGTCCTTGCCGCCGGACGGGTTGATAATGACAAAACCGACATCGCGCGCGTCGTCGGCGAGCCTGACCCAGGCAAATCGCCCGTACTCATCCTCACCCGCGAACGGGCGGCCGCCTGGGTAACCGTCGACCTGCCCCGGCTCGATGTCGCCCCACGCGTAAAGCCACCAATCGCCCTCGGACCGGGCGTGGTGGACGACGAACCAGCGGGCAGCGGTAGCGGCGGGCGCGATCTCGAGCGTGGTCACTCGGTCATCCTGGCACCAGGCTGAGACAGTTTCAGTGCGTCGCGATCACGGTGGTGATCCGGGGGCCGTCCGAACCGCTCCGCAGCAGGTAGCTGTAGCTCTCTCCCGGCACGGCGTGCCCAATTGAGTCCAGATACTCCCAGTGCACCGCGACCAGGCTCAGCACCGGCGAGAGCCGCTGCACGTCGAGCAATTGGGCGTGCGCCGCCACGATCTGCCGCTCGGCATAGGCGGGCGAGGCACCCAGGAAGGACAACGCGACAGCGGCCGGTGAGGAGAAGGTGAAGCTGTAGGCGTCCGCGACCACCATGCCCGGCAACGCGTAACAATTCGCGATGGCCGTCACGTCTCCGCTGGTCAGAGCGGTTCCGTAGCGATCGAAGAACTCGCTGAGCTGGGCGATGTCGGTAGGCGCCTTCACGGTTCGAGATGTGCCCGTGGCGAGAGCGGAGTAAACGTGAGGGGAGTGACCCCCGCCTTGCGCGCGCTTACAAGACGGACGTACGGTTTACAGGCAAACGTGAACCGAGAGTTAGGTGTGCCTAACCCGAAGGCCGCTCTTTCGGTGCGAAAGACTTCAGAAACAGTCGCTGGGTGTGAAGGAGATGACGTGGCCGGCCTCGACACCTTTGGTGCGAAGAGCGAGCTGCGCGTCGGAGACGCGAGCTACGAGATTTTCACGATCGACAAGGTCGAGGGGCACGAGCGCCTGCCCTACTCCTTGAAGATCCTGCTGGAGAACCTGCTGCGCACGGAGGACGGCGCCAACATCACGGCCGACCACATCCGCGCGCTCGGCGGCTGGGACCAGACCGCCGACCCCAGCGTCGAGATCCAGTTCACCCCGGCGCGAGTCCTCATGCAGGACTTCACCGGCGTGCCCTGCGTGGTCGACCTGGCCACCATGCGCGAGGCCGTCAAGGATCTCGGCGGTGATCCCACCAAGGTCAACCCGCTCGCCCCCGCCGAACTGGTCATCGACCACTCGGTCATCGCCGACCTGTTCGGCCGCGAAGACGCCTTCGCCCGCAACGTCGAGCTGGAGTACCAGCGCAACCGCGAGCGCTACCAGTTCCTGCGCTGGGGACAGACCGCGTTCAACGAGTTCAAGGTCGTGCCGCCCGGCACCGGCATCGTGCACCAGGTCAACATCGAATACCTGGCCCGCACGATCATGGAGCGCAACGGCCAGGCCTACCCCGACACGGTCGTCGGCACCGACTCGCACACCACGATGGTCAACGGCCTGGGCGTGCTCGGCTGGGGCGTCGGCGGCATCGAGGCCGAGGCCGCGATGCTCGGCCAGCCGGTCAGCATGCTCATCCCACGGGTCGTCGGCTTCAAGCTCTCCGGCGAGATGCCGGCCGGCACCACCGCCACCGACCTCGTGCTGACGATCACCGAGATGCTCCGCGAGCACGGCGTGGTCAGCAAGTTCGTCGAGTTCTACGGCCCCGGCGTGAGCGCCGTGCCGCTGGCCAACCGGGCGACGATCGGCAACATGTCACCGGAGTACGGCTCGACCGTCGCGATCTTCCCGATCGACGACGAGACGATCAAGTACCTTCGCCTGACCGGGCGCAGTGACACCCAGGTCGCGCTGGTCGAGGCGTACGCGAAGCGGCAGGGCCTCTGGCTCGACCCGACCGCCGAGCCCGACTACTCGGAACGGCTCGAACTCGACCTGTCGACCATCGTGCCGTCGCTGGCCGGCCCGAAGCGTCCGCAGGACCGCGTTCCGCTGAACAACGCCAAGTCGATGTTCCGCGACGCCCTCACCAACTACGTCTCCGACATCGGCCCGGCCGACGAGGCGAGCGAGGAATCCTTCCCGGCCAGCGACCCGCCGGCCAACCACGAGGACTCGGCCGCCGACAAGCCGCACGTCTTCAGTGCCGTGACCGGCGCCGACGGCCGCCCCTCCAAGCCGACCCGCGTGGTCGGCGAGGACGGCACCGAGTTCGAGCTCGACCACGGCGCCGTGGTAATCGCCGCGATCACCTCCTGCACCAACACGTCGAACCCACAGGTCATGATCGGCGCCGCGCTGCTGGCCCGCAACGCGGTCGACCGCGGCCTGACCCGCAAGCCGTGGGTCAAGACCACGCTGGCCCCCGGGTCCAAGGTGGTCATGGACTACTACGACCGCGCCGGCCTCACGCCCTACCTCGACAAGCTCGGCTTCAACCTGGTCGGTTACGGCTGCACGACCTGCATCGGCAACTCCGGCCCGCTGCCCGAGCCGATCTCCGCCGCGGTCAACGAGGCCGACCTGACTGCGGTCAGCGTGCTCTCCGGCAACCGCAACTTCGAGGGCCGGATCAACCCCGACGTCAAGATGAACTACCTGGCGTCGCCGCCGCTCGTCGTGGCGTACGCGCTCGCCGGCACGATGGACCTGGACATCACGACCGAGCCGCTCGGCATCGGCAGTGACGGTCGGCCCGTCTTCCTCAGCGACATCTGGCCCAGCGCCAAGGAGATCGACGAAGTCATCGCGAGCACGATCGGCGCGGCCGGTTTCGCCGACGCCTACGCCGACGTCTTCGCGGGCGACGAGCAGTGGCAGTCGCTGCCCACCCCCGAGGGCAAGACCTTCGAGTGGGCCGAGGAGTCGACGTACGTCCGCAAGCCCCCGTACTTCGACGGCATGTCGGCTCAACCGTCCGACGTCTCCGACATCTCGGGCGCGCGCGTTCTCGCCAAGCTCGGCGACTCCGTCACGACCGACCACATCTCCCCCGCCTCGTCGATCAAGCCGGACTCACCGGCCGGTAAATACCTGGCCGAGCACGGCGTCCCGCGCCACGATTTCAACAGCTACGGCTCCCGCCGCGGCAACCACGAGGTCATGATCCGCGGCACGTTCGCGAACATCCGCCTCCGCAACCAGCTCGTCCCCGGCGTCGAGGGTGGCTTCACCGTCAACCACCTCACCGGCGACCAGTCGACGATCTACGACGCTTCGGTGGCCTACCAGAACGCCGGCGTCCCGCTGGTCATCCTGGCCGGCAAGGAGTACGGCTCCGGCTCGTCCCGCGACTGGGCGGCCAAGGGCACCATGCTGCTGGGCGTCCGCGCGGTCATCGCCGAAAGCTACGAGCGCATCCACCGCTCCAACCTCATCGGCATGGGCGTCCTCCCCCTGCAGTTCCCCTCGAAGACCAACGCCGAGTCGCTGGGCCTCACCGGCTCCGAGACGTTCGCCATCACCGGCGTGACGGCCCTCAACGACGGCGACACCCCCGCCACCGTCAAGGTCCGCACCGACACCGGCATCGAGTTCGACGCCGATGTCCGCATCGACACACCCGGCGAGGCGGACTACTACCGCCACGGCGGCATCCTCCAGTACGTCCTCCGCAAAATGCTGAACAGCTGACCTCTCGTTCCAGAGCGCCCCGCCTTCCACTTCCGGACGGCGGGGCGCTCTGTCTTTTCCATACCTCCTGCTCAGGGATGCCCCCTTGCCCCGACCCGCCGCCAAGGGCTGTCCCGCTCAGGGAGCCGATCGGCGCCCGGGACCGCGGCCGCCGTAGTGACAGTGGCCATGGCCAGGTGAGATCGACGCCCGCGGGCGCATAGGCTGCCGACATGGATGACAAGACGGTGCTGAGCCGGATTCACGGCTTGGTCGATGAGGAGCACACGCTGCGCGGGCAGCTCAGCCGGGGCGAGATCTCGTCGAACGAGGAGCACGCCCGGCTTCAGGAACTGGAAGTGGCGCTGGACCAGTGCTGGGACCTGCTGCGCCGGCGCCGGGCCGCCCGCGAGGTGGGCAACAACCCGGACGCCGAGCAGGCCCACAGCGCCGGCGAGGTCGAGGGCTACCTGCAGTGACGCGGTCCCGACCGCGGCCGCCTCAGTGCAGGTGGTCGCGGCCGGAAACCGGGTCGGCATCTCACCGCAGGCCGGCCTCGTAGAGCAGCCTCTCGAGCAGTTCGTCCGCGTCCGCCCGCAGCCCGCGCTGGGTGAACCAGGCCGAGACGTTGCGCACGTCGCGGGCGATGAAGTCACCGCCCTGGGGGTTGGCGACCACGTCGACGATCTGCGGCAGGTCGATCAGGACCAGCCGCCCCTCGTGCACGAGGATGTTGTAGGGCGAGAGGTCGCCGTGCGCCACCTGCGCCCGGGCCAGCACCGACAGCGCGTCGGTCAGCTGCCGCCACAGGTCGGCGAGCTGGTCGGGGTCGGCACGCACCTGGGCCAGCCGGGGGGCTGCCTCGCCGGTCTCCCAGTCGCCGATGAACTCGAGCATCAGCTCGGTTCCGATGAGCTGCACCGGGTACGGCACCCGCACCAGGCCGCTCTCCTGGCCGACCTGCCACAGGTGGGTGAGCGCGCCGAACTCGGCCACCGCCCACTGACCGGCGATCATCTCCTTGCCGAACGAGGTGCGGTTGGTCATCGCCCGCATCTCGCGGGACCGGCGGACCCGGCGACCCTCGAGGTAGCCGGCGTCGCGGTGGAAGAGCCGGTGGTCGCCGTCGCGGTAGCGCTTGGCGGCCAGCACGCTGACCTGGTCGGTGTCGGGGACGGCCCGGCGCACCAGGTAGACATCGGCTTCCTTGCCGGTTTTGAGCATGCCCAACTCGGTGTCGACGGCGCCGTACTCCGTGCGGACCCAGTCGGGTCGTGGCGTGGGGCCGTGCAGGGCGCCGTCCCAGGTCGACCAGCGGTCACCGGTCTCCGGCAGGTCAGGGGCCTCCTGAAGCCGCGGCTCGGGGCCGCCCCGCTTCAGGAAAGTGGCATCGTCGTCGTCGAACTTGGGACGGCCGCGGCGCATGGTGGACGGGCCGAAAGTGTCGTGCTCACGCACTGGTGGGTCTCCTTGGAGCGAGAAGAAGAAAGGAAGATCTGGACAGCAGCCATCTCATTGACAGCCATGAGTCCACCCCCTTCTCTCTCGACGTCCTCCAGTACGGAACGCGCCCACTTTCCCGCGCAGCCCGGTGGCCGCGCAACCTATTTAACGAACATCGGCCAGGATCGCCGAGATGCCCTGGATCACGTTGCCGACGACCTTGGTCGGCGCGAACCGGTGGTCCACCCACTCGCGGCCCCGGTGCAGCCACACACTGGGCAAACCCATCGCCGCGGCGCCGCCGATATCGGCCTCGGGGCTGTCGCCCACCACCCAGGCGCCGCCGAGGCGCATCCGAACCCGTTGCGCGGCGAGCGCGAAGATGCGCGGGTTCGGCTTGCTCACGCCCGCCTGCTCCGAGATCACCCAATCGGCGACGTAGCGGTCCAGCCCCGTCCGCCGGATCCGGGTGTCCTGGATCTCGGCCTGGCCGTTCGTGACCACCACCGGGACGAAGCCGGCGTCCATGGCGATCTGCAGCGCGCAGCCGACGAGCGGATCAAGCTTTTCGTGCACCAACGGGCCCTCGTGCAACTCCAGCACCATGTCGATCGAGGGGACGGTGAGCTGGTAGCGGTCCCGGATCAGATCGGCCAGGTCCCAGCGGGAGGTCAGCCCATCGGCATCGACCGAGAGTAACCACTCGAGATCGCCCTGTGGTGCCCCGATCTCGTCGATGAACCCCTTGGCCCACAGCCGGAACGCACCACTGCGGTCAAGCAGGGTGTCGTCGAGAGCTATCAGGACGAGAGGCACGCGGGCACTTTACGTGAGCAGATGCGGTAGCGAACAGTCCAGGACTGTTAACAACATACGGGCGGGATGGGGAAATTCGCACCATCCGTCCATAACCGCCGGGCCCCTTGCCAAGACGTACGTACGGATTGCATGTGAAAGGGGGCTCGTGACACGATCGAGAGCGTGCCCAGAGTGAGTCAGGACCAGCTCGACGCCCGCCGCCACGAGATTCTCGCGGCGGCGCGCGACTGTTTCGCGCGGTTCGGGTATGAGGGTGCGACAGTGCGGCGCCTGGAGGACGCGACCGGGCTGTCCCGCGGCGCGATTTTCCACCATTTTCGCGACAAGGAGTCGCTCTTCCTCGCCGTCGCCGAGGACGACGCGGCCGCGATGGTCGAGACCGTGGCCCGCAACGGCCTCGTCCAGGTGATGCGCGACCTGCTGGAACGCGCCGGCACCAGGGAGGGCGACACGGCCGGCTGGCTCGGCACCCAGCTCGAGGTGTCCCGCCGCCTGCGCACCGACCCGACCTTCGCCAAGCGCTGGGCCGAGCGCGCCGCGGCCATCGCCGACGCCACCCGCGACCGGCTCGAGCGCCAGCGTGAGGCCGGTGTGCTGCGGGACGACGTACCCGTCGAGGTCCTGACTCAGTTCCTCGAACTGGCCTATGACGGTCTCGTCCTGCACCTCGCAACCGGCCGCCCGCCCGGTGAATTGAGCCGGGTCCTCGATGTGGTCGAGGAAGCTGTCCGAAGGGCCTGATCCACAAAGCTTGCGCCGCCCCGCACAATGGGGGGCCTGAAGCCGCGACGCGCACGGGAGGTCCGCCCGATGAACGACACCTGGGGCATCCCCGGCCCGACCTTTATCTCCTACTTCGTCGTGGCGATGATCGCGATCGCGTTCATCGCCACGATCCACCGCAGGGCCCTGTTCCGCGGCGCCCCCGGCGCCCGGGTCGACAAGCTCGGCCCGCAGCAGATCGCCTACCTCAACGGCGGCGAGCGCCTCGCCGTCTACGCCTCGATGGGCGGCCTGCGCGCGGCGAACGCGCTCGGCACCGGACCCGGTGGCACCCTCGTGCAGGCCGGCCCGCTGCCCGGCGGTGTCACCCAGCTCGACAGTGCGATCTACAACGCGGCCGCCCGTGGCGTGCGCACCCGGGACCTGCAGAGCGACCAGTGGGTCTCGTCGGCTCTCGAACAGCTCCGCGACCACCTCGAGGGCACCGGCCTCGCGGTCAGCGCCGGCAAGATGCGTGAGGCCCGCCTCTGGATCCTCGGCGGCGTCGCCCTGGTCGCGATCGGCATCGCCCGCATCGTCGCCGGTGTCGGCAACGACAAGCCGGTCGGCTTTCTCATCGTCGCCACGATCGCCGCGTTCATCCTGACGCTCACCCTGCTGCGCACCCGCCGCTACTCGACCGACGTGGCGCGCAAGGGCATGCACGGCCTGCGTTCCAAGAACGACCACCTGGCGCCGAGCAACTCTCCGTCGTACGCGACCTACGGCGCGACCGGAGCCGCGATGGGCGTGGCCCTCTACGGCGGCGCCGCCCTCTACTCGATGGATCCGGCCTTCGCCGCCGAGGCCGAGGTGCAGCGCATCGCCGCGACCGGTGGTGCGGCTGGCAGCAGCGGAGACGGCGGCAGCACCAGCAGTTCCTGCAGCGGAAGCTCCTCCTGCGGAGGCGGCGGTGGTTGCGGCGGGGGCGGCGGTTGCGGTGGCTGAGGACCAGCCCTCACGGCGTCCTCGCGCGGCTCTCGCCTCCGGCATCGGCATCGGCTGGCGTCCCGAGATCGCGGGCTTCGTCGAGGGCCTGCCCGGCCTGCGCTTCGTCGAGGTGGTCGCCGAGTCCGTACCCGCCCACGGCGAGCTCCCCGGCGGCCTGCGGAGGCTGCTCGACCGCGGCGTCACCGTGATCCCGCACGGCGTCCGCCTCTCCCTGGGCGGCGCCGAACCGGTGGACGCGACCCGGGTCGAGCACTTCGCCGCCGTGGCCGACCGCTTGGGTGCCCCGCTGGTAAGCGAGCACATCGCCTTCGTCCGAGCCGGTGGCGTCGAGGCCGGCCACCTGCTGCCACTCCCCCGCACCCGCGAGGCGGTGGACGCGGTCGTCGCCAACGTACGGCTGCTCCAGCAGTCCTTGACGGTGCCGATCGCCCTGGAACCGATCGCCGCCCTGTTCGACTGGCCCGACGACGAGCTGACCGAGGCCCAGTTCCTGACCGAGATCCTCGACCGCTCCGGCGCGCACCTGCTCCTGGACGTGGCCAACGTCTACGCCAACGCCCGGAACCGCGGCACCGACCCGCTCGACCTGCTGGACGACCTGCTGCTCGACCGGGTCGCCTAC
>DASRYP010000604.1:0-12235 GCA_035687165.1 Actinoplanes sp.
GCCGGAGAACCCCCAGTCCGTACGCATGGAGCTCGCCCCGGCAGGCAGCTCGACGCCGCCGTCGCGAGAACTCTCGGTGTCCTCGCGCATCAGCAGCACGACGTCGTACTCCGGTGCCACTGGCCGGTGGACGGGCCCGTAGCCGATGGCCAGGTCCGGGCAGTACTCGATCCGGGTGTCGGCGAACACGTCCCGAGCCCGGGTCAGGCTGCGCTGGTCACGCATGAGCACCAGCAGGTCCGGATGGCGGGCGAACACCTGTCGGGCGGTAGCGGCCCGAGCCGGGTCGTGGAAATCGATGCTCTGCGGCAGTTGCACGATGGTGCGGTCCGGGAAGTCGCGGATGACCTGTTCCCGGAACTGCTGGGTGTGCAGCCACCGGTCGCCGAGGTTCCCGCCGCCCTGCAAGAAGATCGGGCCGGACGGGTGCCGCCGGCGCAGCGCCGCGGCCGAGTACACGCGGGTGTCGGCCAAGTAGGCGACTTGGTAGCCGAGCTCCCGCAGGATGCGCCGCTGGCCGAGGTAGATCAGCGAGTCTCCGGCGTTGGTGTGGGCGGGGAAGTCGAGCAGGGCGACCGGTGACGGCGGTGGCAGCAGATACCGCAGGGTCGCGGCGGTCTCCTCGGCCAGGTCACGGACAGGCTCGTAGACAGCACCGGGGTTCGGCATAACTTCCTCAGCGAAGGGGTGGCAGGGGAGGGGACGTGCTGCGGCGGCTATGCCGGACGGCGAGTCCCGGGTACCGGTACGTGCGACGTGCGCGGAGCACCGGCCAGGAAACCAGCGATGGTGCTGGCCAAGCCGAGAACGATGGCACCGGCCCGCATCAGCTCGGCCGGTCGCCGGATCCCACCCGCGACACCGCGCAGTACGCCGATGGGCAGCACGACCCGCACGTACCGGCGTTCGGTGGACAATCCGCTGTTCGCACCCTGCAACTGGGTGACGAAGCGTTTGGAGCGGCCCTCGTGGTAACAGCGGCTGATGAAGTACCGCAGGGTTTGCCGGGCGGCCGGCACCCAGTGGTCGACGACGGCGGCGGGTTCGAAGACGATCCGGCTGTCCGGCAGCGTCGCCGCCGCCCGGATGCAGAACTCGGTCTCCTCGCAGCCGACCGGCGTGGTGCCCAGACGACCCACCCGGTCGGAGAACATCCCCGCGGAGTCGAACACCCCACGGCGGATCGCCATCGACGCGCCGATCGGATTACGGATCTCGGTCTTGGACTCCGGCAGGCCGCGGTAACTGCAGCCGACGACCCAGCCGAACTCCGGCGGGAACCAGCGGGGCGGGAGACCACCTTCCCAGCGGGGTTGCACCGCCGTGCCGACCACGCTCACCCGGCCGTTGCCGAACTCGGAGCGCAACGCCGCGAGCCAGCCGGCGCGGGCGGACGCGTCGTCGTCCAGGAAGGCGATCACGTCACCGGCCGCTGCCCGGACACCGGTGTTGCGGGCGCCGGACAGCCCGCGAGTGTCGCTGTTGGCGATGACCAGCACGTCGCGCAACTCGCGGTTGGCCCGGTCCAGCAGCGCGTCGTTGTGGTCCACCACAATGATCAGGTCGTCGCCGGGCGCCAACTGGGTGAGTACGGAGGTGCACGACCGCTCGAGGTCGGCCCATCGCCAGTCGGCATAGGTGCAGATCACCACGCTGACCGTGCACGACGTCGACTCGACCGGCGGAGCCGGCCGCGGCGTGATCCGCCGTACCGGTTCGCAGACGTCCTGGCTCATGACGCCTGCCCGATGCCGACGGAACTGACAGTCTCGACGGGCCGTTCCACCTGGCGGGTGACCGGCACAGGCGTCCGGGACGGGCGATCGTGCACGCCGCGCCGCTGTCGGGTGTCGTCGGACAGCGGCACGGGCCGGCGGCGTGCCCATTCCCGCGCGATGGTACGCAGCACACGCAGCCCGTCGGTGCCCGCGTGCAGTTTGCTCTCGCCGTGGACTCGGCAGTGCTCGAAACTGTCCACCTCGCGGATCACGAGGCCGCCGCGGGCAGCGCGGAGGTTCAGCAGCGTCTCGATCTCGAACCCGTCACCCCAGCGGAACTGCCCGTCGGCCCTCGCCGGGCTGCCCGGGTCCAGATCGAACACGGTGAGGCAGTCGGCCCAGAAGGCGTTGTAGCCGTAACACAGGTCGCTGTACCGGGTGCCGAACACGACGTTGACCAAGCCGTTGAGCACCGCGTTGCCCATCCGGCGCAGCCGGGTGATGTCGGCACTGCCGCCGGTCGAGCCGAAACGGGAGCCCTTCGCGTAGTCAGCGCCGTCGAGCAGGGCGTCGACGAACTGCGGAATCTCGCCGGGGTCGGTCGACCCGTCCGCGTCGATCATGACGATGATCTCGCCGGTGGCCGCCGCGAAGCCGCAGGACAGCGCGTTGCCCTTGCCTCGGCGCGTCTGCTCGACCACCTGGATCGCCGGCAGGACCTGCCGGGCTACCGCGACGGTGTCGTCCACGGAGCCGCCGTCGACCAGAATGACCTCGTGCACGGCAGGAATCCGCCGCAGCACCAAGGGTAGATTCGCCGCCTCGTTCAGCGCGGGAACGATCACACTGACCGTCGGCCGCGTCGAGCCCGCACCAGACGCATTCTTTCCGGCGTGCCGCAATTTACAGCTCCAATAACGGATGGAAATTAACGCAAGGCAGCCACGACCTCTCCTGGTCGTCTCCATTGCGCTGGGGATGCTGACCAGATTACGTCATTTGTCCACAAAGTCCAGATTCCGAAAATGAACGAGGCACGCATTCTCGCCGGCCTGTCAAAGGTTTATGACCGGCCTGTACGGTCGGTCTACCGCTGACGTGGGCGTGTCGGGCCCGCGCGCGCCATTTGATACCGCACCAAATGCTTGACATCGCGCCGATCGAGCCACCGAGGTCTAGTTGTCGAACAACAAGTAGCCGAACGGATCAATCCTCTTGGGGGTGTGGCCGAAGGCGACGGGCCGGCGACGGAGGACGGCGCTGGGCCGCGGCACTCGCGTACTCGAGCACCTCAGCGGGCGACGGTGGCGATGGTCTGGTGGACCGCATCCAGGAGTTCGTCGCGGGTGAAGGGCTTGTTGAGGACGACGGCGTCGGACAGGACGGCGTGGATGTGACCTTTCGGCGCGACCGGTGCGGGGTGCGGAGGAGCCGTCAATGCTGGCGAAATTCGGCCAGGTGGGTGAGCAGATGGCTGGGATCCGTGTCGTCGCCGTAGCGGGGACCTTGAGCGGTCGTACATCCGGCCTCGACGGCCTGGCGGTGTTCGTCGTATGTGCGGACCCCCTCGACCGCGGCGGACAGCCCCGGATTGTCCGCGCTGACGTTCGATACGCCCAGCAGGGCGGGGCTGCTCACCTTGATGCCACTGAACGGCAGGTCGGCGATCGCGACCGGCGGGCCGCCGCTCGTGCACAGCAGGTGGAGCTTGACGCCCCAGGTGGCGACGACCTGCAGGGAGTTCCGGACCCCGGGTTCGGCCAACGGGCTCGTGTCGGCGACCTCCACCACCAGCCGATCCGGCTCCAACCCGCTGAGGACCAGCGTGCGGGCGAGGTCGTCGGCGATGCGCGGATCGCGGAGGTATCCGGAGGTCAGCCGCAGGTGTACCCGCAGCGGCCCGGTGGCCGTGATCGTCGGCCACGAGGCGACCTCCTGACACGCGGCCGCCAGCACCCATCGCCGTAGCGCGATGGTGGGCTCCGCCGGCGGCAACCACACCGGCGGCGAATCGGCCGATTCCGCCGGATCCGGGTTATTGCGAAGAACGGCCTGGACGGCGGTGACCCGGCCAGTGGCGAGCTCGACGATGGGCTGATAGCGAACCTGGTAGTCGAAGTTGTGCGGGCCGACTTGCGGCTCGGACATGGGGTTCGACGGGGACGGGTTGCTGTCGGTCATCCGGCGGTCAGCGAGGGCCGACGCGAGTATCCGGTGCTCGTCACACGCGGTCCGGTGGCGGTTGACGGCCTCGTGCAGGGTCCGGTCGAGCAGGTCCGGCGCGCACGGTTTGTCGAGGAACCGGAAAACCTGGCCGTCGTTGATGGCGCGGATGGCCGTACTCAGTTCGGTCTGTCCGGTGAGCAGTATCCGGGTGGTCTGCGGAGCGGTGACGCGGACCTGTGCGAGGAACGTGGCCCCGTCCATGCCGGGCATGCGCATGTCACTGATCACAACCGCGAACGGGCCCGCACTCCGCAGCGCGGCGAGCCCTTCCGCACCGCCCGGAGCGGTGACCACCTCGTATCCGCGGTGCAACTGGCGGCGAAGGCCGGCCAGGATCCGCGGGTCGTCGTCGACCAGCAGCACCCGCGGACGTGGCGGTGCCGCCACGGGTGCCGTCATGCCGTCTCGCCTTCCGGGCGGGCGGGGATGGAGATGGTGAAGGCGGAACCCTTGCCCGGACTGGATTCGACGTTGATGGTCCCGCCGTGTTTCTGCACGATGCTGGCGTACGCCATGCTCAGCCCCTGACCCGTACCTTTGCCGACTTCTTTAGTGGTGAAGAACGGATCGAAGATGCGCTGCTGGGTGGCGTGGTCCATGCCGGTGCCGTCGTCGCTGATCACGATCTCCACGGTGGCCGGGGTCCGCGCGGTGCGGACCCCGATGTGCCCGAGCCGGCCGCCGCGCTGCGCCGCGCTGGTTTCGATGGCGTGTGCGGCGTTGACGATCAGATTGAGGATGACCTGCTTCAGCTCCCCCTCGTAGCAGGGCACCAGCCCGACGTCGGCGGCGAGGTCGAGAGTCAGCTCGGCCTGGTACTTCCATTCGTTGCGCGCGACCTGGACCGTGCTCTCCACCGCCCGGTTGATGTCCACGTCGCCGCGACCGTGCCCGGGGTGGGAGAAGTCCTTCATGGCCCGGACTATCTGCGCGACCCGGTCGAGTCCTTCCAGCGACTCGGTCAGGGCGGCGGGGACTTCCGCCAGCAGAAACTCGAGGTCGATGTCGGGGTCGACGCCGGCGATGGGCTCCCGGAGCTGGGCGACCGCGGTGAGCAACTGGGTGAACGACTGCTCGACGAACCGCGTGTTGTCGGAGACGAACTGGATCGGTGTGTTGATCTCGTGCGCGATGCCGGCCGCGAGCTGGCCGATCGCTTCCAGCCGGTTGCTCTGGTTGAGCTGGCGTTCGAGGGCGCTGATGTGGGTCACGTCGGCGCCGATGCCGATGACGCCGCCGATGTGGCCGTCGACGGCGGGCTGGGGCAGGACGCTCATCAGAATGGTCCGTGAGCTCTGGTCGGGTCCGGTCACGGTGGCATGGTGGTCGACGATCGGCTGGCCGGTCTTCAGGACCCGGGCCTCCAAGTGGGTCAGCAGAGGTGCGAGGTCACCGGCCCGCCCGGCCTCGTCCTCGGCCCGGTCGGTGAGGTCGCTGTCGGCGTCCAGCCCGCGCATCGACAGGAAGGCGGCGTTGTGCCCCCCGTAGCGGCCTTGGGCGTCCTTCCAATAGATCAAGTGGGGGATCGAGGAGATGACTCCGGTCAGCACGGCCTTCTCGACCGACAGTTCGCCGGCCAGGGCCTCGGCGCGGTCCTTCGCCGCCTGCCGGGCCTGCTCGGCGTCGCGGCGGGTGGTCATGTCCCGTTCGACTGCCATCAGCCGGACGATGCCGTCGTCGTCGACTACACGGTAGAGCACCACGCGCAGCCAACGGTGCCGCCCATGTTTGGTGCGGCTTTCGAACTCGGGCAACACCATGGAGTCACCGGCGGCCAGCGCGGAGATGTCGACCTGGGGCAGCTCGTCGACGTCGAGCAGATCGGCGCGCAGCCGGCCTGCGGCCTCGGCCAGCGTGTAGCCGCTCATCCGGGTGAAGGCGTCGTTGACCCACTCGATCCGGCCGTCGGCGTCGGCGATCACCACACCGTCCTCGATGTGCCGGGCCACCAGAGCCAGCCGGGACGCCTCGCGGGTGGCCTGGCGCAGCTCGTCCTGGGTCTGCACCGCGGTGGTCTCGTCGGTCAGGGTGAGCACCGCCCGCGCGGCCCCGTGCCCGCGCACCGGGTCCACCCGTATGCGCCACCAGCGCGGTCCCTCCGGGGTCTCGACGCGCTGGATGGCTGTTGACCGGCTCACCTGGCTCGCCAGCACCCCTCGCGCGGCACCCGCCGCCTCCCGGAACAGGTCGCCCAGTTCGTCGGTCCGGTTCTCGGCCAGGTCGAAGAAGCTGGTCGTTTCCCGCTCACCGCCGCCCGCCCGGGCCAGCATCGCGCCCCACACCTGGTTGGTGTCGATGATCTGGCCCGCGCTGTCGAGCATGCACAGTCCGGCGACGATCGAGTCGATGACGGCGCGCAGCAGCTGTTCGGCGTTCTGGATGCGCTCGGCGCGTTCGGCCAGGCGCCGTTGGAGGGTCAGGTTGCGCTGCCAGGTGGCCAGCGCGGCGCTGTCCGGATCCGCGGTGGTGCGTCGTTCGGCCGCGACGACCAGGGCCGCTATGGTGCGCCGCTGCTCCTCGACGGTCCGTCGCAGGCCGGTAGCTGTCTCGCCGGTGGTGAGCGTTCGGGTATCGATCATGAGTGCTCCTCGGCACGGTTCAGGCGAATGCCACAGCGACCAGGGTCTGGTTCATGTGCATTCCGTTGAACTGCTCGCCGTACGTGCTGAATCCGACTGCCCGGTGTTCAGCGAGGAAGGCGCCGACCTCGTCAGCCACGCCGTGCTCCTCGAACTCGAGGCGGCGCAGGATGCAGTCGAAGGTCAGCATGGCGCTGATCGAGCCGAGCTCCGTTTCGACGGCGACGAACCGATCGGCCAGCTTGTCCAGCATGCCGATCGGCCGGCCGAGGCGCAGCACGTCGCCGATGTCCACTCGGGCGAACATGTGCAGCGAGCCGTCGTCGGCGACGGTGGCGATGCTGCGGATCCAGCTCGAACCGCCGGCGTTGAGCAGCAGCGGGTGCTTCGAGAAGGTCGTCGGCCCGATCTCCGAGAGGTCGGCGCCGACCGCGTGGGCGTAGGCCGAGGCGGCCGGTTGCCCGTTGAGCGATCGGATGATTCGCTGGTCCGCGTCGACGTCGGTCGCCACCAGGATGGTGTCGGTGGTCTCGTGGTGTTGCAGCCGCAGGAGCCGGAACGGCGCCTCGGCGCGGACCATCGTGACCGTTGCCGTGTTCGCCCGGAACGCGCCGTCGTGATAGACGGCGGTGTGCCCAAAGGTCAGATCGTCGCCGGCCGAACCGCCGATGATCGGCACATCGCCCAGCGCGGCCATCAGATTCGCGGCGAGCAGGTCCTCGTTACGGGTCAAGCCGTCGGTGAGCAGCACGGCGAACCCGTCGCTGTCCCCGAGCTCGGCGCGGAGCCCGGCCAAGGAGCTGCCGGCCTGCTCAACGGCGTCCGCGGTGTCGTCGAGCGGCCCGACGGCGATCGTCCGGATTTGCAGGCCCCCGCCGGTGAAGGCGGTGACGCAGATTCCCGAGCGGTCGTACCCGCCCGGACCGATGTTGCCGGAACTGGTGCAGCCGATGACCCGGTCGCCGAAGTGCTCCTGCAACGCCTTGCCGACCGCCTCGAGGTCGTAGCCGGACGAGACGAAGGCGGTGTACATGTCCGCCTGGGTTTCGAGTTGCTCGGCCGCCGCGGCCACTGCGGCGGATCCGTCCGACAAATGTGACACCGCGGAGGCCGCGGCGACGTGCCCGCTCCGGGGCCGTGTCAGCGTGAACATCTTGTTCTCCCGTCTGCCGTACCGGCTCCCTTCCCTTCGGCCCCCCGCGCCCGGACATGAGCCGCATTCGCCGATGTCGCACAGGGAATCGGACATATGCTGCGCCCGTGGCGGAGCGCATCCTGATGGTCGACGACGAACCGACAATTCTGGACGGATTGCGCCGTGCGCTCCACGGGCGGTACGCCATCGATGCCGAGTCGTCGGGGGCCGCCGGACTGGCCCGGATCGCCGCGGCACCGGACCCGTACGCGGTGGTGGTGTCGGACATGATGATGCCCGGCATGAACGGCGCCGAGTTCCTCGCCCGCTGCCGGGCCGTCAGCCCCGACTCGGTGCAGCTGATCCTCAGCGGTCAGGCCGAGCTGACCTCCACCATCGCGGCGGTGAACGACGGAAACTTGTTCCGATTCCTCACCAAGCCATGCGAGACCGAAGAACTGACGCGTGCTCTCGATGCCGCACTGCGGCAGCACCACCTGGTGATCGCCGAACGGGAACTCCTGCAGCGCACGCTCGACGGCACGGTCGAACTGCTCACTGACCTGATGAAGGCGACCAACCCCATGGCCGCCGCCCGCACCGAGACCCTGCGAATGCTCGTCGACGCGATCGCACCAGCCGGCGCGTGGGAACCGCGCATCGCCGCGATGCTGGGACAGGTGGGTCTCCTGGCCATCCCCGAGGAGGTGCTGCACCGCATCCGGAGCGGCGCGGAGTCGGACGACGAGACCCAAGCATTGTTCCGCAGCCACCCCCTGCTCGCGTACGAGCTGATCTGCCGCATCCCGCGCCTGGAACGGGTCGCGGAATGGGTAGCCGCCCAACCACTCTCCGCCGGTGACCAGCCCCCATCCGCGATGGCTGCCGATCAGGCGGCGTACGCCACCGCGGTCGCATTCATCATCGGGGCCGAGACCGGTCAGTCACCCACCGCAGTGGCCGCCGGCCTGACCCAATACCCGAGGGAACTCGTCGACGCGCTTCTGCATGCCTACACGGCGGCCAAGGTCCGGAAACCGCGGCAGGTCAGTGGCGCCGAGCTCATGGTCGGCATGATGGTCAGCCAGGACGTCGTCACGACCAATGGCCTGATCCTGGTCCGCGCCGACGAGGTGCTGACCGAGTCGATGGCCATCAGGCTGCGCCACTTCGCCGACGGCGTGGGCCTCGTCGAACCGATCGCCGTACTCATCTGATCCGTCCTCGCCAATTTCGGGCGGAAACGGGCTGTTGGAACGACGCGGTTGACGACCGGGCAGGGAAATCCTCGGTGCGGGAAGTTCTGCCGCCGACCGGGCCGATCGGGCTCAGCCCGTCGTCGCGGCTGCCGATCGTGACAGCGTGCGGACCTTCGCGATTCGGGCGGCCGTGGTCAGGGTGTGGCCGGCGGCAGCGCTGGCCGTCCTGGTGGTACTCGTTTGCGCCGGCCTGTCGGTGGGAGCGGGGATCCTGGTCGCCCGGGACCAGCGGGACGCGGCCCAGCAACAACTCACCCGCCGGACCAGTTTGGCAGCCGAAGCGGTGTCCAGCGAAGCGGGCCGCTACATCGACACGTTACGCACCGTCGCGGCCTCGATCGGGTCGTTCACCACTTTGACGGCGCAGAAGTTCGCCCAGGCGACCGAGCCCCTGGAAGCGATGCGTCTCGCGGGAGCCACCTCCATCGTCTTCCTGGTGCCGGCCACTGACTCGGAGCTCGCATCGACGCAGACGTTCTGGCGTTCCCGGGGCGTGCCGGACCTGACCCTCGTCCCAGCGGGTACCGGTCGGCCGCACATTTTTTCGGTGTTCAACGGGCAGTTGGGCGGGGTGACCACCTCTCGCCGTGGTCTGGATGTCACGCAGGCGCCGGCACCGACCCAGGCGTTGAACGACGCCCGGCGCACCGGAGAGGTCGCCATCTCGGCGCCCTACGAGTTGCTCATCGACCAGAATCTGCCCCCCGACCGGCGTCAGCGGTCGTTCTCGCTGACCGCCCCGGTTCGTGGGCCCCCGAATGCCGGCGGGTATCGCCCGTTTCTCGGCTGGGTTCTGATGGGGCTGCGCGGAGAGGATTTCGTCGGCGCCACCCTGAACCGGGAATCGCAGAATCTGCTTGACGTCACCTTGCACACGCGGAGCTCCGACGGTGCCGACGTCACCGTGGCGACTCATCGCGCCGGCGTGTCCGGAAAACGAGACCTGTCGACCAGCGTCGAGGTGAATGTGGCCGGCCGGCAATGGCAACTCCGTGTCCAAGCACCGAGCGATCGGCTCCCCGGCGGCACGACACATCTTCCCGGTCTGGTCGTCGGCGTCGGCGCCGTGCTCGGCCTGCTGCTGGCCGGACTGGTGTGGATCCTGGCCACCGGACACGCTCGCGCCCGTGTTCAGGTTGACCGAGCCACCCGAAGTCTGACCGCGGCGGAGGCGGACGCCCGACGCCAGGCAAGCCTGCTCACCGCGATCCTCGACAGCATCGGCGACGGCGTCGCGGTCGTCGACGCCGACGGGGCCTTTCTGCTCTTCAATCCGGCCGCGCGGATCATCCTCGGCGTTGATGCGGACGTCCGCGAGCCACAGCACTGGTCGACGCATTTCGGCATCTATCGACCGGACCGGCACGAGCGCTTCCCGGCCGCCGAACTGCCGCTGGCCCGGGCGATGGCCGGCGAATCCGTCGAGCAGGTCGATATGGTCATCCGTAACCCGGAAAAGCCGGACGGTGTGGCGGTCACCGTGTCCGCACGTCCGTTGCAGACGGACGGTGGTCACGCGGGCGCGGTTGCGGTTTTCCACGACATCACCGAGCGCAAAGCCGCCGAGACCGAATTGCGTACCGCTCGCGACCAGCTCGCCGACCACCGGACGTACCTGACTCAGATCCTCGACGCGATCGACATCGCCGTCCTCGCCTGCGACCCGACCGGCGTGATCGTGCAGGCCAACCGGGTCGCCCGGCAGACCCTGGTGTCCGGTGCCGGGCCGACCACCGTCGCTGAGGCGTTCACCGAGTCCGACATCCGGGGTAGCGGCGGCGCCGCGCTGGACATCGAGGAGATCCCCCTGGTGCGCGCCCTGGCCGGGGAGCAGATCAGCGGCGTACAGATGACGATCCTCATGCCCGGTGGAGCCCACCGGACCATGACCTTGGATGCGCGGCCGCTGCACGACGCCGGCGGTCACGTCATCGGCGCTGTCGCCTCGTCCTACGACGTGACCGCTCAGCGCGAGCGCGAAGCCGACCTGCGGGCGTTCGCCGGCGTCGCGGCCCACGACCTCAGCGCGCCCTTGGCATCCATCGCCGGCTTCGTCGAGATCCTCACCGAGGACCTCGGCGACGGCGTCGACCCCGCATCGCTGGCAGCCACTCTGTCCCGCGTCGCCAATGCGGTGCAACGCATGCGTCGACTCATCGACGACCTGTTGTCCTACGCGACCGCCCGCGACCGGCGGCTGAACCGCGAACCGGTCGACCTGAACGCCCTCGTCGCCGAGGTCATCACCGAACGCACCGCCCACCTGCGCCGCACTCCCGGCACACCGCACGACCTGGTGCCCGACATCGTCGCCGCGCCGCTGCCCACCGTGGAAGCCGACAAGGCGATGACCCGTCAACTGCTGGACAACCTCATCGGCAACGCCATCAAGTACACGTCGAGCGGCGTACCGGCGCACATCGACGTCTCCGCTGTCCCCGACCATGACGGCTGGACCCGGGTGCAGATCGCCGACCGGGGCATCGGCATTCCCCTCGACGACCAACCGCACGTCTTCACGTCGTTCCACCGCGCCGCCGCTCACACCACCTATACCGGCACCGGGCTCGGCCTGGCGATTTGCCAGCGCGTGGTCAACCGGCACGGCGGAACCATCACCGCCGGCGACAACCCCGGCGGCGGCACCCGCATTCAATTCACCCTGCCCACGACGGCGCCCGTGGGCGCCTCGCCGGGGTCGGCCAGAACGGTTGAGCCGGTAAGGATGCCAGAACGGTTGAGCCGGTAAGGATGCCGGTGTAACTCGTGATCAAGGAGAGTGCCGATCACTGCCGCGAGTGAGACCGTGGAGCTGGTCGGTCCGGCCGGTCGAGATCGAAGGGCCGGGATCGCTGAACTTTCCCTGCTGTCGTACGTCGTAGTAATCGACGTCCACCGGCTCATCGTGATCCGCGCGGCCGTCGCACCGGTCACACCGGATGGTTGATGGTGTCCGGCGGGAACCGGGGTGGCGTGCGGGACTACGATCTCCGCTGGGCGGCTGAACGTTTTGTTTCGGTTGTTCAGGCAATGTCACAGGTTGATCCGGGTGCCCGATGCCCGGGCGACACTTCCGACGAAGGAGGCCTTATGGCGATCTCCGTGAACCTCGACGCCGTGCTGGACAAGGCGTACGAGTCCAGCCCTCTCTCCGAACTCGCCAACTCGCCCGTCGCGGCGCTGGCCGGCGTCAGCGAAGCCGATGGGGAGGCTCTGCAGAAGGCCTTCAACATCAAGACCGTCGGCGACCTGGCCGGTAACAAGTACGTCCTCGCGGCGCAGGCGATCGTCGAGCTCAGCAAGATCAGCAAGTAATTT
>DASRYP010000605.1:0-3658 GCA_035687165.1 Actinoplanes sp.
GCTGATGGACGCGGTCGACGCCTACATCCCGACCCCCGAGCGCGACATCGACAAGCCGTTCCTGATGCCGGTCGAGGACGTGTTCGGCATCAAGGGCCGCGGCACGGTCGCCACCGGGCGCATCGAGCGCGGCATCGTCAAGGTCGGCGACGAGGTCGAGCTGGTCGGCGTCAAGCCGACCCGCAAGGTCGTCATCACCGGCGTCGAGATGTTCAAGAAGCTGCTCGACGAGGGCCGCGCCGGCGACAACGTCGGCTGCCTCATCCGCGGCATCGAGCGCGAGGAGATCGAGCGCGGCCAGGTGCTGGCCAAGACCGGCTCGGTCAAGCCGCACACCAAGTTCACCGCCCAGGTCTACGTCCTGACCAAGGAGGAGGGCGGCCGCCATACCCCCTTCTACAACGGCTACCGGCCGCAGTTCTACCTGCGCACCACCGACGTGACCGGCGCCATCGGCCTGCCCGACGGGGCCGAGATGATCATGCCCGGCGACAACGTCGAGATGAGCGTCGAGCTGATCACCCCCATCGCCATCGAGATCGGCCAGCGCTTCGCCATCCGCGAGGGTGGCCGGACCGTCGGTGCCGGCGCCATCGTCAGCATCGTCGAGTAACGAGATGGCAAAGCAACGCATCCGCATCCGCCTCAAGGCCTACGACCACCGACTGCTCGATCAGTCGGCGGCGCAGATCGTCGAAACGGCACAGCGCACCGGCGCTGACGTCGTCGGTCCCGTGCCGCTCCCGACCCGGATCGAGAAGTTCACCGTCCTGCGTTCCCCGTTCATCGACAAGGACAGTCGAGAGCAGTTCGAGATCCGCACCCACAAGCGGCTCGTCGACATCCTCGATCCCTCGTCGAAGACGGTCGACGCCCTGATGCGACTCTCGCTGGCAGCGGGCGTCGACATCGAGATCAAGATGTGATGGGATCCAACAACATCGGCCTCATCGGTCGCAAGGTCGGCATGACCCAGGTCTTCCAGGACGATGGGACGATGGTGGCCGTCTCGGTGCTGGCGATCGAGCCGAACACCGTGACCAAGCTACGAACCCCCGAGCGCGACGGCTACACCGCGGTCCAGATCGGGACCGAGGTCTCCAAGAAGCTGAACAAGCCGGAGACCGGTCAGCTGAAGGACCTGCCCAAGGTCGCCACGATCCGCGAGTTCCGCGTCGACAGCGTCGATGACGTGACGGTCGGCCAGGTCTTCTCCATCGGCGACCTGTTCGAGCCGGGCGACATGGTCGACGTGACCGGCGTCTCCAAGGGCAAGGGCTTCGCCGGCGTCATCAAGCGCCACAACTTCCACCGCGGTCCCCAGACCCACGGTTCCGACCATCACCGGGCGCCCGGTTCGATCGGCCCGGGCACCACGCCCGGCCGCGTCTACCGCGGGCTCAAGATGTCCGGCCACATGGGCTCCGAGCGGGTGACCATCAAGAAGGTCCGCGTCGTGCGCACCGATCCCGATCGCAACCTGCTGCTGGTCAAGGGGAGCCTCCCCGGTGCCCGCGGCGGGCTGATCACCGTGAAGAAGGCCTGACCGATGCCGCAGACCAACCTCTACGACAAGACCGGCAAGAACGTCGGCAGCGTCGAGCTCAGCGACGAGCTCTTCGCCGCCCCGGTCAACGCCGCCGTCCTCCACCAGGTCGTGACCGCCCAGCTCGCCGGCCGGCGAACGGGCACCAGCGACACCAAGACCCGCGGCGAGGTCCGTGGCGGCGGCAAGAAGCCGTACCGCCAGAAGGGCACCGGCCGCGCCCGCCAGGGCACGGTCAGCGCGCCGCATTACCGCGGTGGCGGCGTGGTCTTCGGGCCGCACCCGCGCTCGTACGAGCAGCGCCTGCCGCGCAAGATGAAGCGGCTGGCCCTCCGAGGCGCGTTGACCGCCAAGTTCGGCGACGAGGCGATCCGGATCATCGACACCTTCGGGCTCGAGGCCATCCGGACCAAGGATCTCGTCGGCGTGCTGAGCGCGCTCGAGGCCAGCGGGCGAGTGCTCGTGGTCGCCCCCGGACGCGACGAGAAGCTCGAGCTGTCGGCCCGCAACCTGCCGACGGTCGAGATCATCCTGGCCGACTCGCTCAATGTGGTCGACCTGATCAACGCGGACGTGATCCTCATCGAGCAGCCGTCCCTGGCGCGGATGCAGGAGGTCTACGCATGAGCGTCCTGACCGCCCCTGAAGTCATCCTCCGCCCGATCATCAGCGAGAAGTCGATCGACGAGTCGGAGCGCGGCAAGTACACCTTCGCCGTCCACGACCGGGCCAACAAGATCCAGATCAAGGCCGCGATCGAGGAGCTCTACAAGAAGGAGAACGTGACCGTCGTGTCGGTCAACGTGCTGACCACGAAGGCCAAGGAGAAGCGTCGCGGCAATCGCCGCGGGCAGACCGTCGGCCATACCACGCCGTGGCGCAAGGCCATCGTCACCCTGGCCCCGGGCCAGAAGATCGAATTCTTCGAAGGGGTCTGACGATGCCGCTTCGCAGTTACAAGGCAACCTCGCCGGGGCTCCGGCAGATGACTCGCTCGACCTTCGAGGAGATCACCACCAAGGAGCCGCACAAGCCCCTGCTCGAGCCGCAGACCCGCGGTTCCGGGCGCAACAACGCCGGTCGGCTGACCGTTCGCCATCGCGGCGGCGGGGAGAAGCAGCACTACCGCAAGATCGACTTCAAGCGCGACAAGCTGAGCGTTCCGGCGCGCCTCGCCACGATCGAGTACGACCCCAACCGGTCTGCACGAATCGGGCTGCTCCACTACCGCGACGGCGAGAAACGCTACATGCTGCTGCCGCACGGCCTCAAGGTCGGTGACGTCGTCGTCGCCGGTCCGGATGCAGAGGCGCGCATCGGCAACGCGCTGCCGCTGGCCAACATCCCGCTCGGCACGACCATCCACAACATCGAGCTGGTGCCCGGCAAGGGCGGCCAGATCGTCCGGTCCGCCGGCGTCTCTGCGCAGCTGCTGGCCAAGGAAGGCGAGTTCGCCACCGTCCGGCTGCCGTCAGGTGAGATGCGACGCGTGCCGATGAAATGCATGGCCACGGTCGGCCAGGTCAGCAACCTCGACCACGAGAACCAGAACCTCGGCAAGGCCGGCCGCGCCCGGCACATGGGCCAGCGGCCCGAGGTCCGAGGTGTCGTCATGAACCCGCGCGACCATCCGCATGGTGGTGGCGAAGGCAAATCCCCGACCGGGATGCCGCCGAAGACCCCGTGGGGCAAGCCCGCCATGGGCTACCGCACCCGACGGTCCAAGACGACCGGGCGTCTCATCGTCCGTTCGCGGCATCGCAAGTAGCAGGGGAGGAGGAAACCGATGTCTCGCTCAATCAAGAAGGGCCCGTTCGTCGAGGCCCGCCTTCTCGGCCGGATCGAGGAGATGAACAAGCGCAACGAGAAGAAGGTCGTCAAGTCGTGGTCGCGTGCGTCCGTGATCTTCCCGACCTTCATCGGCCACACCATCGCGGTCTACAACGGCAAGAAGCACATCCCGGTCTACGTGACCGAGAACATGGTCGGCCATCGGCTCGGTGAGTTCAGCCCGACCCGCAACTATCGCGGGCACGGCAAGCACACCGACCGCTCGACGGCGCTGAAGTAGGGTGCCGAACGTGCGTGTCTCCGCCACTGCCAAGTACCTCC
>DASRYP010000606.1:0-3402 GCA_035687165.1 Actinoplanes sp.
GTGCGCGTCGCCGACCTGGCCGAGGAGTACGGCACCCCGGCGTACCTGCTCGACGAGGACGACCTGCGGGCACGCTGTCGCGACTTCGTCTCGGCGTTCGCCGGCGCCGACGTCTTCTACGCGGGCAAGTCGTTCCTCTGCAAGGCGGTCGTGCGGGTGGTCGACCAGGAGGGGCTCTTTCTCGACGTCTGTACGGGCGGCGAGCTCGCGGTGGCGCTGGCGGCCGGCTTCCCCGCCGAGCGGATCGGCTTCCACGGCAACAACAAGTCGGTCTCCGAGCTGACCCGGGCACTCGACGTCGGCGTGGGCCGGATCGTCGTCGACTCGTTCGACGAGATCGACCGGCTCACCGCCCTGGCCACCGAAAAAGGGCAAAGGCCCCGAGTTCTCGTACGGGTCACCGTCGGTGTCGAAGCGCACACCCACGAATTCATCGCGACCGCCCACGAGGATCAGAAGTTCGGCTTCTCGCTGGCCGGGGGCGCGGCGTTCGAGGCGGCCACGAAGATCCTCGACGAGGGCGTTCTCGAACTGCGCGGGCTCCACTCGCACATCGGCTCGCAGATCTTCGACACCAGCGGCTTCGAGGTCGCGGCCCGCCGGGTGCTGGAGCTGCAGGCCCAGATCCGCGACGCGCGCGGCGTCGAGCTGCCCGACCTCGACCTCGGCGGTGGCTTCGGCATCGCCTACACGACGCAGGACGATCCCTCGGCGCCGGCCGACTTGGCCAAGCGCATCAACAAGATCGTCGAGAGCGAGTGCGAGCTGAACTCGCTGCGCAAGCCGCGGCTGTCGATCGAGCCGGGCCGCGCGATCGTCGGTCCCGCGGTCTTCACGCTCTACGAGATCGGCACGGTCAAGGACGTCGACGGCATTCGCACCTATGTGAGCGTCGACGGCGGGATGAGCGACAACATCCGTACGGCGCTTTACGACGCGTCCTACTCGGCGACGGTGGCGAACCGGGCGAGCGGGGCCGAGCCGATTCTGGCCCGCGTGGTGGGAAAGCATTGTGAATCGGGGGACATTCTCGTGAAGGATGAATTCCTGCCCGCCGACGTGCAACCCGGAGATCTTCTCGCCGTGCCCGGCACCGGCGCCTACTGCCGGAGCATGGCCAGCAACTACAACCACGTCCCTCGGCCGCCCGTGGTGGCGGTGCGCGACGGCGCCTCGCGCGTGATCGTGCGGCGGGAGACCGAGGACGACCTGCTCGCATTGGATGTTGGATGAGTTCTGAGCCTAACCGCAGCGGAAAACCCCAGAAGAAGAACGACGAGGGTAAAACGGTCCGCCTCGCCCTGCTGGGCTGCGGGACGGTCGGTTCGGAAGTCGTCCGCCTGCTGCACGATCAGGCGGAAGACCTGACCGCGCGGATCGGCGCCCCGCTCGAGATCGTCGGGATCGCGGTGCGCCGGCTCGGCCGGGAGCGCGGCGACCTGCCGATCGACCACAGCCTGGTCACCACCGACGCGCTCGGCCTGGTCAAGCGCGACGACGTGGACGTGGTGATCGAGGTGGTGGGCGGCATCGAGCCCGCCCGCACCTGGCTGGTCGAGGCGCTGCGGGCCGGCAAGAGCGTCGTCACGGCGAACAAGGCGCTGCTGGCCGAGGACGGCGCGGCGCTGAACGACGCGGCCGCCGAGGGTGGCGCCGACCTTTACTACGAGGCCTCCGTGGCCGGTGCGATCCCGCTGCTGCGCCCGCTGCGCGAGTCGTTGCACGGCGACCGCGTCACCCGGGTCACCGGCATCGTGAACGGCACGACCAACTTCATGCTCTCGTCGATGGACTCCTCCGGAGCCGGCTTCAGCGAGGCCCTCGAGGAGGCCACCGAGCTGGGGTACGCCGAGGCCGACCCCACGGCCGACGTCGAGGGCTTCGACGCCGCGGCCAAAGCGGCCATCCTCGCCTCGCTCGCCTTCCACAGCCGGGTCACCGCCGCCGACGTCTTCCGCGAGGGGATGACCGGGGTGACCGCCGGCGACATGGCCAGCGCCAAGGAGATGGGCTGCACGATCAAGCTGCTCTGCATCGCCGAGCGCGGCCCCGACTCGTCCGGCCAGGAATCGGTCAGCGTGCGGGTGCACCCGGCGATGATCCCGCGCAGCCACCCGCTGGCCGGTGTCGGCGACGCGTTCAACGCTGTCTTCGTCGAGGCCGAGGCGGCCGGGCAGCTCATGTTCTACGGTCGCGGGGCCGGCGGCATGCCGACGGCCAGCGCGGTGCTCGGCGACATCGTCGCGGCGGCCCGCAACCGGCTCACCGGCTCCCGGGCCCCGAGTGAGAGCAACTACGCCCACCTGCCGATCCGCCCGATCGGCGAGGCCGTGACGCGCTACCACATCAGCCTCGACGTGGCCGAGCGGCCGGGTGTCCTGGCCACCGTGGCGGGCGTCTTCGCCAAGCACGAGGTGTCGATCGCGACGGTGCGCCAGTCCGGCCGGGCCGAGGACGCGAAGCTGGTGATAGTGACCCACGGCGCCCCGGACGCCAACCTGGCGGCCACCGTCGACGAGCTGTCCCGGCTCGACATCGTGCGCTCGATCGCCAGCGTGCTACGGGTCGAGGGCGGCGCTTGACGTCCCATTCGGTGGACATCCGGTCCCAAGATTCGGCGCGCTGAGGCAGGCTGAGCCGCGCCGGAGGAAAACGTAGAGGAGCAGAGCCATGTATCGGGGACTCATCGAGGCGTATCGGGATCGTCTGCCGGTCACCGACAAGACCCCGGTGGTCACCCTGCACGAGGGCAACACGCCCTTGGTGCCGGCCCCGGTGCTCTCCTCCCGCACGGGTGCGGACGTCTATCTCAAGGTCGAGGGGGCCAACCCGACCGGATCGTTCAAGGACCGCGGCATGACCCTGGCCGTGTCCAAGGCGGTCGAGGAGGGCGCCAAGGCGATCATCTGCGCGTCCACCGGCAACACCAGCGCGTCCGCCGCGGCGTACGCGGCCCGAGCGGGGTTGACCTGCGCGGTGCTCGTGCCGCAAGGCAAGATCGCGCTGGGCAAGCTGGCCCAGGCGCTCGTCCACGGGGCCAAGCTGCTGCAGGTCAGCGGCAACTTCGACGACTGTCTCGCGCTCGCCTCGAAGCTGTCCCAGGACTTCCCGGTGGCGCTGGTCAACTCGGTCAACATCTTCCGGCTGCACGGGCAGAAGACCGCCGCCTTCGAGATCGTCGAGGCGCTCGGCGACGCGCCCGACATCCACTGCCTCCCGGTCGGCAACGCCGGCAACATCTCGGCCTACTGGATGGGTTATCAGGAGGACGGCGCGGCGGGCAACAGCACCAGGCTGCCGCGCATGTTCGGTTTCCAGGCGTCCGGTGCCGCGCCGATCGTTCTCGGCCGGGTCGTCGAGGAGCCCTCGACGATCGCCACCGCGATCCGGATCGGCAACCCG
>DASRYP010000607.1:0-5319 GCA_035687165.1 Actinoplanes sp.
CACCTGCGGGCGGCCGACATCGGTCACCTCGAGCAGGCGCTGGAACGGCTCCGGGCCGAATCGTTCGTCACCTCGACGCGCAGCATGATCGTTCTGTCCCGGCTGGTCGAGGTCCTCACCCCGGTTCCCGCTCCGGAGTAACAGCGGGAACCCGGCCGCGGGCGGGCGCGTCCAACCGGGCATGCCTCGTCGAGCCTGGCTACTCGCCGCACCGGCCGTTCTGCTGGCCGGTTGCACTGCCACCACCCCGCACCCGGGGTCCAAGCCGGTTGCCGCCCCGGCTCTGAAACTTGTCGCCTTCAACTCCTGCGCCGAGCTCGAGATGGAACTGCGGGCGGCCACCCGGCAGAGCCACGTCGCCCAGCCTCCGATCCCCGGCAACGTGCGCGCCCTGAACGCCGAGCAGGACTCGGCCGCGGCCGGAGCGCCGTCGGCCGCCGCCGGAGCGCCGTCGGCCTCGGGTACGAACGTCCACGAGGCGGGGGTCGACGAGCCCGACATCGTGAAGACCGACGGCCGGCGGATCGTGACGATCTCGGGCGGCGTGCTGCGCGTGGTCGACCCGGCCTCCCGGGCCCAGACCGGCCGGCTCGACCTGGGCGTCGCGGCCTTCGGCGAGCCGAAACTCCTGCTCGCGGGTGATCGCGCGCTGGTGCTGGCGGACGGCGGTGGGGCCTACCCGATGCGCGACGACACCCGGATGATCCGGCCCGGGAACGGCCGGTCCGAGGTGCTCCTGATCGACCTGTCGGACGGTTCGCCACGGCTGCTCAGCCGCTATCGGGGCGACGGCCGCGTGGTCGACGCGCGGCAGCACGGCAGCGTGGCCCGCGTGGTCGTCAGCAGCACCCCGAAGATCCAGTTCCCGTTCCGCGGCGAGCCCGAGAATGTGATGCAGGACGACCGGGACACCATCGAGACGGCGCCGTTCGACGCCTGGCTGCCCGACTGGGAGATCACCACCGGTGGCCGGACGACCGAGGGGCAGCTCGACTGCGGGGCAGTGAGCCGACCGGAGTCGTTCTCGGGCCTGTCGATGCTGCGGGTGCTCTCGTTCGACCTGAACGCGACGGCGCTCGACGCCGGGGATCCGGTCGCGGTGGTCGCCGACGGGGACGCCGTCTACGGCAGCGCCGACGGGCTCTACATCGCGAACAACCAGAGTTGGCGGATGAACGCCGCGGCGGCGAGGGACACCAGTCGGGTGGCGCCGCCGGACAGCACCGACATCTATCGGTTCAGCCTGCCGCCGGTAGGGAAGCCGGTCTACGTGGCGTCCGGGAAGGTGCCAGGCCGGTTGCTCAACCAGTACGCGATGTCCGAGTGGGAAGGTCACCTGCGCGTGGCCACGACCAGTTGGCGGGACGACGCCTCGGCGGTACGCGTGCTGCGTGAGAAGGCCGGGAAGCTGGTCGAGGTGGGTGCGGCCGAGGGCCTCGGCAAGGGCGAGCGCATCTACTCCGTACGGTTCCTCGGGCCCCGCGGTTATCTGGTGACCTTCAAGCAGACCGATCCGCTCTACAGCCTGGACCTGGCCGACCCCGAGAAACCGCGGGTCACCGGGGAACTGAAGATCACGGGTTACTCGGCCCACCTGCAGCCGGTGGGGGAGAACAGGCTCGTCGGCATCGGCCAGGAGGCGACCTCGGCCGGGGTGTCGACCGGGGTGCAGGTCGCGCTGTTCGACGTCGCCGACCCGGCCGCACCGAAGCGCCTCGACCAGCACGTGGTGCCCGGCGGACAATCCGAGGCCGAGTCCGACCCGCACGCGATTCTCTGGTGGCCGTCGACCGGTCTGCTGGTGCTGCCGGTCGCCGACACCAAGGCGGACGGCGCGCTCGCTCTGCGGATCACCGGTGACCGGATCGAGCAGACCAGCCGACTCGGTCCCGCCGCCGGGACCGGCCCGATGCGCCGGGCCGTCGTGGTCGACGACGTGCTCTGGTCGGTCACCGACCACGGCCTGCTCGCCTCCAACACGTCCACCCTGGAGCGGGTCGCCTGGGTCGATCTGAAGTAGCCGAACCCCGAGCCAGGGCTTGTCCTGCTCGACCCCAAGCTGTCCCCCCGGGTCGACAGGGCAAGCCCTGCCCGTCCACGTCGAGTGTGGTTACAAATACATGCCCGTGCGGTGGTCGTCGACCGGCTCCTTGGCCGGGGCCGGCTTGTCGCCCTCGCCGAAGAACCGCTTGCCGCCGAACTCCCCGTGCAGCCGGTCGTCGAGCTCGTCGGCCAGCCCGGTCATCACCTGCACGGCCAGCATCAGGTGGGTGGCCTGGAAGTTGCGGCCGAAGACCGGGATGGACGCCCAGACCGTGTCCTGCGCGCAGTAGAGCCGCCCGATCGGCATCCGGTTGGTCAGCTCGGAGAGCTTCACATAGAGCTGCTCGGTCGGCTCGACCTCGGTGAGAACCGGCGAGAACACGTCGACCAGCGGCGGGTTGTCCCGCACCCGGACGAAGACCATCGCCGATCCGGCCCGGATGCCGATGTCGCCGTCGGCGTCCACCTGCAACTGGTCGACCGTGGTCTTCGACATGGTGGCGACCACCGTGCGGACCCGCTCGCCCAGCGGCACGACCTCGTCGGCGGCGTCCGCGAGCGCCGCCGCCAGCACACCGTCCTCGGCGAGGTCGTCGAGGCTGAGCTCGTCGTCGATGCTCGGCTCGTGCCGGGCGGTGGCCAGCGGCTCGGTGTCGACCGGCTCGTCGTTCTCGTCGTGCACCAGATAGACGAGGAAGGCCGGGTGCGGCGCACCGTAGACGTCGCGCAACGTTCGGGTCACGATGGTGGCGAGCCGGTTGGCGTTGTCCTGAGTGGAACTGAGCCCGAACGAGTCCCCCGAGCCCGGCAGCACGCCGGGCGGCGACCAGCCCAGCGCGACCAGATCGGCGATCGAGGCCCGGTCCATCCGGTAGCCCTCGGGCAGCCCCGCGTTGCCGACCGCGAGCGCCTCGACCACGCCGCCCGCCAGCACCCGAATGCTGACCGAATAGACGGCCAGGCCGGTACCGGAGGCAGTCGGGTCGAGCGTCAGATCGATGTGCCCTCCTGGGGCGAGCGTCGGCAGAAGGCCCGCCAGCGCCCTCGCGAACTCCCGCCACGCCTCGCCGACCTTGGCCCTCAGGTCGGCCGTGGTCGGCTCATCGAGGAGCACGCCCTCGGTGGAATCGGCGCCCTCGGCGCTCTCTGCCGTCATGATCGTCACCTCCGCTCTCGCCACCCTATCGAGCGGCGTCCGCCCCCTCGCCCCGCTCTCAGGGGATGGGCGGTTCTGCCCGGCCGCCAGCGCTGCCGTCCGTGGCTTGTGGCTCGGCCGCGGGGGACCAGGACATGGCCAGCGCGCTGAGCCGCTCAGCCACGACGGACGGCTCCGCACCACGCCCCACGGCGAGGCCCAGCAGATAGGCCGTGACCGGCGCACCGGGTCGCACCACGCCGTGCGCCACGTCTCGCGCCAGGTCGAGCACCAGACTAGTCGGAATTTCCGCCGGATCGATCCCGGCCTCGCGGCCGGCCGCCACCAGCCAGGCGTCGAGCTGGTTCACCGCGCCCACTCCTCGGCGGTGCGCAAGTCGTCGTCCGTGTCGCAGTCGAACCACGGGGGCGGGCCCGGACGTCGCCAAGAGACCTCGGCCACCCGCAGGTAGCTCATCAGTTCCTTGACCGAGGCTCCGTGCAGGCTCCCGCGTTCCTCGGCCAGCCGGCCGAGCGCCGCACGAAGCGCCGCCGTGCGCCAGACCCCGCAGAGCATCTGCCGCCGGCCCTCGGCATCGCGATAGACGGCACCCTGCATGGGCACGGACTCGGCGGTGAGACGCAAAACGTCGATCGCCTCACCGGTGAGCAACGGCAGGTCGGCGGCGAGCAGAGCGGTATAGGTCACGTGCTCGGGCACCAGGGCGAGCCCGGCCGAGGTCGCCGCCACCGGGCCGCCGCCAGGTGGATCCTCCCTGGTGGAGTGCACCGGCACGGGCAGATCGGGCGGAACCCGGCCGACGACGATTCGCGGGTCGGCGTCGTGCACCGCGGCCAGCACCCGGGTCAGCATGGATTGACCGGCCACGGTCAGGGTCGGCTTGTCCGCACCACCCATTCGTCGCGCAGCTCCGCCGGCCAGCACCACCGCCGCAAATCCCCCCACGTACGTACCGTATCCCGACCGCGTGTCGAGCGTGACCGCGCGCTCAGTTGCCGGTCGTGGATCAGTGCGGCGACCGGACCCCACGGTCCGGCCGGATGGTGGCGAGCCGACGGCCCCAAACGGGCCTACGCTCGACTCATGGCGAGAACGATGACCCGGCGACCAGTCGTGAAGATCAACCTCGAGACGACCGATGAACCGCGCCGCCGGCCCGACGACCTGGCGGCCGAGGAGCCGCTGGAGATCCGGGTCCGCAAGGCGCCGCTGGCCGTCACGATGCGCACCCCCGGGCAGGACATCGACCTGGCGATGGGCTTCCTGCTCACCGAGGGCATCATCGGCAGCCCCGACGACGTGGTCACCGCCCAGCTCTGCGCCGGCACCGACACGCCGAACACCTACAATGTGGTCGACGTCGTGCTCGGCGCGGATGTGCCGCCCCCGGTCACCGACCCGAGCCGCAACTTCTACACCACCAGTTCCTGCGGAGTCTGCGGCAAGGCCAGCATCGACGCGGTACGCACCCGCTCCCAGTTCGACGTCTCCGGCGATCCGCTCACGCTGCCCGCGAGCATCCTCGTCGAGCTGCCCGACCGGCTGCGGGCGGCGCAACGCACCTTCGACCGCACGGGCGGCCTGCACGCGGCCGGGCTCTTCACCGCCGAGGGCGAGCTGCTGGTGCTGCGTGAGGACGTGGGCCGCCACAACGCCGTCGACAAGGTGATCGGCTGGGCTCTGCGCGAGGGGCGCCTGCCGCTGTCCGGGCACATTCTGCTCGTGTCGGGGCGGGCCAGTTTCGAGCTCACCCAGAAGGCCTGGATGGCCGGCCTTCCGCTGCTCGCGGCCGTGTCGGCGCCGAGCACGCTCGCCGCCGAGCTGGCCGACGAGGCCGGTATGACACTCGTCGGCTTCCTCCGGGGGAAGAGCATGAATGTCTACACGTCGCCGCAGCGCATCACCGTCTGACCCACCGTCCACCTCGAACTGGTCCACAACCTCGGCGACCGCCCTCATCGCGGCCCACCCCGGAACGCGCCGGCCGGTGGTTCCAGGCCTTCGACCGCCTCGTGGCTGATGCCCGCGGCGAGCAGCCGATCGAGCACCGAGGCGAATCGGTGACCGGGGTCCTGCAGCAGCGCCCGGTCGACCGCGACCCGGGCCAGCGCCCCGTGCCC